>JAAUPS010000367.1 GCA_012033015.1 Phormidesmis sp. RL_2_1 | reverse complement strand
GCTGATCTTAGAAGCTCTGATTGACTTGCCGCTAGCGGAGTATGCCGGTGAATGGCCTTTGGTGACAGTAGCCGTGTGTACGCGCGATCGCCCGGAAGATATGAAGCTGTGTCTAGAGGCTATCAGCCAGTTGGACTACCCTAAGCTAGAGATTTTAGTGGTAGACAATGCGCCTCAAACGGAAGCGACCAAAAATCTGATTGAGCAGCATTATCCTGAGATACGCTACGTGCGAGAACCGCGCCCTGGCCTAGACTGGGCACGCAATCGTGCCATCCTAGAAGCGAAGGGAGAAATTATTGCCTACACCGACGATGACGTGGTGGTTGATCCAGGCTGGGTGAAAGGATTAGCTCAAGTCTTTGCTGAAAATCCAGAAGTGATGGCCATGACGGGGCTCGTTGTTCCCTATGAATTAGAAACTGAAGCTCAGGTTTTATTTGAAGACTATGGTGGCTTTGGGAGAGGGTTTCAAACCAATTCTTATCAAAAGACGCCTGGGAAACCCATGCCTTGGCAATGGCTGGGCGCAGGACAATTTGGCACCGGAGCTAATATGGCCTATCGATGCTCTGTCTTTGAGAAAATTGGTTATTTCGACCCTGCTTTGGATGTTGGCACACCTACCAATGGCGGCGGCGACTTAGAAATGTTCATCCGCGTGCTTAGGTATGGTTATCGTTTGGTCTATGAACCCAGCGCCATAATTCGCCATCGTCATCGCCGGGAATATACGCAACTCAGGCGTCAAATTTCTTTTAACGGTAGTCTTTATGCGTTGTGGTGCTGTTTAGCAATCTCCTATAGCGACCTACGGATCTCTTGCCTAAAAATTGGCATTTGGTGGATGTTTTTTGGAACATACGTCGCGTCCTCATCGCATCTTTTCATAAAACTCAGTTTCCGAAGGATTTGATTTTAGCTGAATGTGTGTGTTTTCTGGTATTGAAGACCTATCAAAAAGCAACTCAGCAAATGGCTAAAATTGTTCAACAGTACGATTGGCAAACAGCGAAACCACTAGCCATTCGCTATCACTCTGCATCTACAGAGGGTCATATCTCTGAGCCGTCAAGTGCGATTGCCATCCGCCAAATTGAGCTGAGCCAGCCTTTAGCGCCCCTCATCAATTTAGAAGACTATTCTAAAGTTCGTCTCTTCGTCAGTTGGCATCATAGCCCTTTTGGCAGCTTCGATTATGACAACAATAATTGCAACATTTCTACTTCAACGCTTTGCCGTCTAGTTGCAACCCAGTTTGGCACCAAATTACTCAAACCTTTTAGTACTCTATCTGACAATACAGCATATACAAACGCAGTCAGTATAATTGCTTCAAAATATCGACTATCAGACCAGAAATTGCCAACATTCTTACCCAATTCAGTAGCAGTATCCGTGGTAGTTGCTACTTTCGATCGCCCTGATGATCTGCGTAATTGCTTACATCACCTTAGAGCCCAACAAACCAATCGTCAGGTCGAAATTGTGGTAGTCGATAACCACCCTAGTTCTGGATTAACGTTGCCTGTCGTCCAGGAATTTCCAGGGGTTACTTTAGTGAAAGAACCTCGCCAAGGACTAGCCTATGCTAGAAATGCAGGATTTGCTGCGGGGGAACGGCGATATCCTCATTGCCACAGATGATGATGTCACGGTTCCCCCTGACTGGATTGAGAAGTTAGTCATGCCCTTTACTCGTCCCGACGTCATGGTAGTGAATGGCAACGTTCTACCGATCGAGTTAGAAGATGAATCTCAACAAGCTTTCGAGAACTATGGTGGACTAGGCCGAGGCTTTGAATCCTTCGAAGTTGGAGGAGGTTGGTATGATCTCTTCCCCCACAAGCCCTCGCCGACTTGGTCACTGGGAGCCACAGCGAATGCTGCATTTCGAGCTAGCATTTTTCACCATCCTGAAATTGGCCTTATGAACGAAGCATTAGGTCCAGGGATGCCTTCTGGGGTTGGCGAAGATACCTATGTGTTTTACAAAGTTTTGAAGGCTGGGTATACCATTGTCTACAATCCTGAGGCTTTTGTTTGGCACAAGCATCGAAAGACTCGTGAAGCGCTGAAGCATCAACTTTATGGCTACAGTAAAGGACATGTTTCATATAACCTTACGACTTGGTTAAGTGATGGCGATTGGCGGGGGCTTGCACAAGTACTGCTGGGTCTACCTTATGCCCATTACTACCGCATTAAGGAATATCTGCTGAAGCGTAGTGATTATCCACCCGCTTTGATTTGGCTAGAAATTCGTGGCAATTTGGCAGGCCCTTGGTCTTTGTGGAGATCACACCTGCGGGTTAAACGGAAAGGTAAAAGCGCTGCCTATGTCCCAGTTAAAGAACGAGTTCAGCCGATAGCTGAAGAGCTGATACTCCAACCCCAGCATCAATCTATGACTCCTGCTATCCCATCTACTGAGCAGATTGTTTCATCCTCATAATGACAGACCCACATGCAAAAACAGTCCAGAGCACTTAGGCGAAGAATACAAGCCTCTCGCACTTTGCCATCCCTATACTTATGGGATTTATTGCGATCACTTGTCGATCGCGATATGAAGCTGATGTATAAACGATCAGCACTGGGCATTGCCTGGACATTAATTAGTCCGCTCTTACAACTGCTCGTCTTTATCTTTGTTTTTCAGGCCATCATCAAGATTGAAATTGCCCAATATTCATCCTATGTTTTTTCAGGACTATTAGTTTGGAACTGGTTCCAAAACTGTCTTTTTCAGGCAACAGGTGTGATTATTAGCAGTCGTTCTTTAATCCGACAGCCAGGTTTCCCAGTGCCAATATTACCGATCGTTGTTGTAACCACAGGACTGATTCACTTTGTTCTAGCGCTACCGATTTAGTGGTGTTCCTTTTGATTGACGGCGTGACGCTAACACCGTTAGTTTTGTTACTTCCCATATTGCAGATTATCCAATTTTGTTTGACCGTTACAGCGTCTTACTTTTTGGCAGCACTCAATGTCACCTTTCGAGATACCCAACATACTTTGGGAGTTTTACTGCAATTTTTGTTTTACCTCACCCCAATTTTCTATGAATTAGACAGCATCCCGGCAAAATACTGGTATGTTTATGGGCTGAACCCGATGGTGCATATCGTGACTGCTTATCGGCAAATTCTGATTTGGGGCGTTCAACCCGATTGGCTAGCGCTCGCTATCATTTCAGGCTTTATCTTAGTACTGCTGCCCATTGGTTATCGACTCTTTAAACATCAGAGCCTTCGATTTGTGGAGGAAATCTAGATGCAGAATGTCATCCTTGTCGAAAATGTGGGCAAACACTTTCAGCGCTACCACGCGCACAAGCCTAGCACTTTTATGGAAGCTGCAATAAAGGGCTTTCGACAAGTGAGATCATTAGATCAGTTTTGGGCCTTGCGCGGAATTTCCTTTGAAGTTTCAGCAGGTGAAATGATAGGGATTATTGGTCATAATGGCGCTGGAAAATCAACCCTATTACAGCTCTTAGGAAAAGTAGCAAATCCTAATGAAGGACGCATCAAAATGCGTGGACGGGTTGGAGCCCTATTAGACTTGGGTGCTGGATTTCATGGCGATCTGACCGGGCGTGAGAATGTATTTGTTACCGCTATCGTAGCCGGATTATCAAAGCGAGAAGTACGCCGTCATTTTGATCAGATTGTAGAATTTGCCGAACTGGAAGGCTTTATCGATAACCCGGTGCGTACTTACAGCACTGGGATGACGATGCGGCTAGCTTTCTCCGTGGCGGTGCATACCCGTCCAGATATTCTATTGGTTGATGAGTTTCTTTCTGTAGGAGACTTGTCGTTTCAGGCTAAATGTCTTAGCCGAATTACAGACATGAAGAACCAGGGTTGTGCAATTGTGCTGGTGTCTCATGATGTTGGCCAAGTAGAGCGGTTGTGCGATCGCGCGCTTTGGCTCAAGAAGGGCACAGTTAGGGCCTACGGTGGGCCAACAGTCGTCGCCGGTCAGTACACCACAGAAATGCGGACTCAGACTCAGCAACTCACGCCTGATCGACCCCCTGATCTAACAAAATCTGGCCAAGAACTTCGAGTCAACCAAAATCGGTTTGGTTCATTAGAAGCAGAAATTACGGATGTGCGGCTGATGCCAAACTCCACCTTAGATTCAGGCGATAAGCTTTCAGTAGAAATTGATTATCAAAACCTTGGTGTCCCCAAGCAGGCTATTTTCAGCGTCAGCATTACCCAAGAGGAC
>JAAUPS010000150.1 GCA_012033015.1 Phormidesmis sp. RL_2_1 | reverse complement strand
GCGATCGCCATCGAAGCCGCAGCAGCGGCAGTGAGGTGCGGACGGCGGGGTGGGGTGATGAATCCCACATAGCGTTTCTCACTTGGCTAGAACGACAGATATTTCGGTGAAACTTTTACAGAACGGCAGGCCAAGTGAGTCGCGGTGCCCGTTGGCGTAGCCTCGCCGTCGGCATTATGCATCCGGGTACCGCTATAGATGGCTCTACAGTATCTTCATCAGAAAAGAAACCTCTGATAAATTCTGAACAAGGGAAATCATGCTCTGGATATTTTGATAGCCTTCTACCCTAAGCAGCCTCAGCGGTGGGGATTGAAAAGTTGAGGGCGATATATTCAGGGCGGCAGGCAAAAATGGTTTGACCGTTGACGCGCATCAGCGAGACCATGATTGCGCTGGCCTCTAGCACCCGATAGTATTGCCCTTCATGAGACTGGAGGATTTCGCCTGCTCTAATGTTCGTTGTTATGTTCATAATATTGATGCACAGCCCAGTAGCGTTTCTAGGAACTCCACTTATAGGTATACGGAGATCTTTAAGATTTGGATGTGACTTGGCTCACGTCTGACACGTGCGTGTAAGATTTAATACTTTGTTTATATTTTAATAAATACAGCAGTGGTGACTAGACAGCCATTCGCTCGTTTCTAACCGCAAAAGTAGCTAAATTCAAGCTTTTGACTTGGTAGGATAGTCAAAGGCTGACGATCAGTCGGTCGTTAGGCTGGCCTATGCTGTGGATGGTCTTACGGAATCTCTTTATCTAGTCTTTAAGGTTGTTTTACTGATGATCACGGTTGCTATGCCCAAGGGCTCACTGCTCAAAGAGAGTATTCAACTATTCAAGTCGGTAGGTTTGGATTTTAGTGGCTTTTTAGAACCGGGCAACCGGCAACTGCAAATTTCTGATCGTCAAAGCCAAGCTAGGGGGTTATTGGTACGGGCGAAAGATGTCCCTGTGTATGTGGAGTATGGGCAGGCCCAGCTAGGTGTAGTTGGTTATGATGTGCTGCGCGAAAAACAACCCAAGGTAGCTCACTTGGCAGACTTGGGCTTTGGGGGATGTCGGCTGTCAGTGGCGGTACCGAAAGATAGCGGGTATCGCTCGGCGATGGATTTACCCCCCCATTGTCGGGTTGCTTCTACTTCTGTAAATAGCGCTCGTCAATATTTTCAGTCGATTGATTTGGCGGTGGAGATTGTGCCGCTGTCAGGTTCTGTGGAATTAGGCCCCATTACCGGAATGTCTGAGGCGATTGTGGATTTGGTCTCGACAGGGACGACGCTGAGGCAAAATAACCTAGTTGAGCTAGATGTGCTTTATCACAGCACCGCTCGGCTGATTGCCCATCCGTTGAGCTACCGCATTAATGACGATGGTCTCAGTGACATTATTGAGCGATTGCGTCAAGCTAGTGTGGCGGGTGTGGCAGCGTAGGGATGGCGGATAAATGCTTGTAAAGTGGCTGCATTGGTCGTGGACTGCGATGATTTGCGCCGAGATGGCGCTGTGGCAGATCAAATAACGCGTTAAAGTAATGAACCGGCTATCTCTTAATGGATTGTTTTGGGGGATATGCCAGCAATTGGCCAGAAAAGCAATTGGCCAGAAAAGCAATTGGCCAGAAAAGCAATTGGCCAGAAAAGCAATTGGCCAGAGATTGTATGTGTATGGGGGTTTTGAGCTTTTGCTATGGTGTCAGTTTCTTCCAATCGACCGGCTGATGCCAAGCCGCCCCATCTTCGGCCACCTCATCTTCAGCCAGAGGTAAAGCGCAGCGCCCAAGGTGACTGGCGGCTATTTTTACGGTTGATGCCTTATATCCTTCAAAACCGTAGACGTTTGATTTTGCCGCTGCTGCTGTTGGTGCCGCTGTCTTTGGCGCAGGCGTTGCAGCCCGTTTTGATTGGTCAAGCCATTTCACTGATTAAGCAGGAAAATGCAGCCTGGGACATTTTTGCAACGATGAGCCTGCGTACTGGGCTGAATTGGATTATCGGGGGGCTGCTGATTGCGATCGCGATTCGTCTGGCCTTAGATGGCTGGCAAAGCTACCAAATTCAAGCGGTGGGTCAAAACATTACGGCTGCGATTCGCAATGATTTATTTGGACATGTGACCAATCTTTCCATGGGCTTTTTTGATCGAACGCCTGTGGGTCGCCTAATTACTCGACTCACTAGCGATGTCAACGCTTTGGGCGATGTGTTCTCGACGGGAGCCATTGGCATTATTAGCGATCTATTTTTGATTTTGGTGCTGATGGGAACGATGCTTCAGCAGGAGTGGCGATTGGGGCTGATGTTGATTGCCATGCTACTGCCGGTAACGGCACTGATTATTTATTTTCAGCAGCAGTATCGGAAGGCTAACTATAAAGCTCGGGAAGAGCTTTCGACGCTCAATTCAGATTTGCAGGAAAATATCAGTGGCATCAATGTCGTGCAGCTATTTCGCCGTGAACGGTTTAATGCCGAGCTGTTTCGGACGGTGAATAATCGCTATGTGAATGCGCTGGATAAAACCATCTTTTACGATTCGGCGGTGTCGGCCACGCTGGAGTGGATTGCGCTGGTTGCGATCGCAGGTGTTTTGGCCCTTGGCGGCTCTTTGGTTACCGGGGGGATGATGGAGATTGGGACGCTCACGGCCTTCATTCTCTTTGCCCAAAAGCTCTTTGATCCCCTGCGTCAGTTTGCTGACAAATTTACCGCTATCCAAGCAGGCTTAACTGCTGTAGAGCGATTAAACGACTTGATGAGTGAACCGATTGCCATCCGCGATCCTAAAAATCCGGTGTCGCTGCCTTCTAGCACCCTAGCTGACAATGAAACGGTGGTGCCGGGTGAGATTCGCTTTGATAACGTCTCTTTCGGCTACAAAGCAGATGACTATGTGCTCAAAGATTTGAACTTTACCATTCGCCCCGGCGAAAAGGTGGCCTTGGTCGGCCCAACCGGGGCAGGCAAAAGTTCGATTATTCGCTTGCTGTGCCGCCTGTATGAGGTGAGCAAAGGGCAGATTTTGCTCGATAACGTGGATATTCGCGATATTGCCCAGCGAGAATTGCGCGATCGCATGGCCATCATCCTACAAGACGGCTTCTTATTTTCAGGAGACGTTGCTCGTAATATTACCCTGGGCGAAAACTATAGCTTCGAGCAGGTGCGCAGAGCCGCTGGCCAGACCAATGTAGACCAATTTATTGAAGCGTTACCCCAGGGCTACCATACGGCCTTACGACAGCGAGGAACTAACCTTTCTGGCGGGCAAAAGCAGCTCTTGGCTTTCGCCCGCGCTGCCATTCGTAATCCCGGAATTTTAGTGCTGGACGAAGCCACCGCCAATTTGGATGTCGGTACTGAAGCCATGATTCAGCAGGCCCTAGATCAACTGCTGGAAAACCGCACCGCCATTATTATTGCCCACCGCCTTTCGACTATTCGAAATGTAGATCGCATTTTGGTGCTAAAGCAGGGCCAACTGATTGAGCAGGGCAGCCATGAGCAGCTCATCCAAGTCGATGGGCTCTATGCGAGCCTGTATAAGCTTCAAATGCTGGGCCAGTAGTTTGCTATGAAAAATTATCTGAAGCATGATCTGAAGCATGATCTATCCATGAGTTCGCCGCAGATTCCATACAGCGCCAGTGCAAATTCCCTGCAGATTCAGTTCGGTCACATGCTTTGATTTAATGGAGATACTTATCCAAGTTTGAGGGATGTTGCCTTGGTCACAACAAAGCATGTCGAATTTGATGGGCCGCAGCTCTTACAACAGTTGATTGAGAAGCGATCGCTCACCCAAGCCCAAGCCGAAGCCCTGATGGACGGGTGGCTGACAGCATCTATTTCCCCCATTTTATCCGGCGCTATTCTAGCGGCCATTCAAGCCAAAGGCGTGACCGGTGATGAACTTGCTGGCATGGCCCGTATTCTCCAAGGGCAATCCCTCGGCGGCATGTTGGTCGATCCGGCTCTGCCCTCTCACCGCATCGATACCTGTGGCACTGGCGGCGATGGTTCATCTACCTTCAATATTTCCACTGCTGTCACCTTTGTTGCTGCCGCTGCGGGCATTCCTGTCGCCAAGCATGGCAATCGATCTGCCTCTAGCAAAGTCGGCTCTGCTGATGTCCTAGAAGGATTAGGCGTAAACTTAGCAGCCTCACCAGAAAAATCCAAAACAGCCCTCAAAGAAGTCGGCGTTACGTTTTTGTTTGCTCGGGGTTGGCACCCTGCGATGAAAGCAGTTGCACCGTTGCGCGGTGAATTAAAAATCCGCACGGTATTTAACCTACTAGGGCCGCTGGTCAATCCGTTGCGTCCTACCGGCCAAGTTATCGGCGTCTATCATCCGTCAGTTATGGAACCGATGGCAACAGCTTTAAAGCAGTTGGGTATGCAAGAGGCAATGGTGCTCCACGGTAGAGAAACCCTAGATGAAGCAGGTTTGGGCAAAGAAACGGATGTTTTTGTTGTCAGCAATGGCTCGCTCAGCCAAGAAGTCTTAAATCCTAAAGCCTTTGATCTAACGCCTGCGCCCTTGTCTGCGCTCAAAGGTGGCGAACTCGAAGAAAACACAACGATTTTGCGTAATGTGCTCCAAGGCAAAGGGACTCAGGCCCAGCAAGATGCCGTTGCTTTAAACGCAGCCCTAGCGCTCAAGGTAGGCGGTTTAGCCCAAGGCGCAACCTTCGAAGCCGCCTGCGCAGATGGGGTTAAGCAGGCGCAAGAGATTATCAAAAGTGGAGCAGCTTGGGAGAAGCTCGAACAATTAGTCGCCTTTTTGAAAAACTAAGGATCTTTAAGGATCTATCTTTAAGGATCTATCTTTAAGGATCTATATTAGGCTTGACATACAGCGAAAGGATGGCAGCGACGGACATGAACCCACCGCCTAAGCCAACCACTAACATCGGTGCTGCCAGCCGCAGTATTGGCAGTTACAGTATTGGCAGTTGCAGTATTGGCAGTTGCAGTATTGGCAGTTGCAGTATTGGCAGTTGCTCCGCGTCAGCCCCCAACGACTCAAAAATGGCGCTGGTGTTGGCCATTTGCAAGCGTCACTTGGCTTCAATACAGGCTTACTGGCGAAATCCCTACAGGGCAACGGGGCAAGTGACTCGCGATATGCGAATGCATCTGCAAACCGCTATATACGCAGACATCTCTCTCAAGGCTAGCCATGTCTCAATCTGAACCTTAATCTACGCCTTAATCTGCGCCTTAATCTACTAGGTCAGGAAACACTTTTTGAACAGCAGGATGAACCAGTTGATGATCGTGAACATTGAGTGCGATCGCTAGCCCTTTGCCAATCGTTGTTTCTTGCTTGAGGGCATCCATACCAAATTCAGCGAGCTGCAATACGTAGGGTAAGGTGCTGTTGTTTAATGCCTGTGTAGCCGTCCAGGGAACCGCGCCAGGCATATTCGGCACCCCATAATGAACAACACCGCATTCTGTATAAACAGGTTCACTATGAGAAGTGACGCGTAGGGTTTCGATGCAGCCGCCTTGATCAACAGCAACATCTACAATCACTGAACCCGACCGCATTTTTTCTACCATGGGGCGCTTGACCAACGTTGGCGCTTTGCGGTTGGGCACAAGCACCGAGCCAATCACCAAGTCAGCATCAATCACCGCCGCTTCAATATTAGGTGTATTGCTATACAACAAACTCACCCGCGAGCCAAAAAGCGTTTCTAAATAGGTGAGCCGCTCTACGCTGATGTCAATGATAGTCACCTGCGCGCCCAAGCCCACGGCCATTTTGGCCGCTTCTGTACCGACCACGCCGCCACCAATAATGGCCACTTTACCGGCCGCTACACCCGGCATTCCACCGAGTAAAACGCCGCGTCCGCCCTGCTGTTTTTCTAAAAAACGTGCTCCAAACTGTACCGATAGCCGACCGGCGATCACACTCATGGGCATTAGCAGCGGCAGCGTCCCGTCTTTTTCAACGCTTTCATAGGCGATCGCACTGACCCCACTGGCCATCAGTTTTTCCGTCAGTTCCCGGCCTGCCGCCAAATGCAGATAGGTAAACAGCACCTGCTCGGAACGCATATAGCCATATTCTGAAGGCAAAGGCTCTTTGACCTTGACAACCATAGCCTGCTGCCAAGGCTGGGTCGCATCGGGGGCAATCGCAGCCCCGGCTTGAATATAGTCCTCGTCGCTAAAGCCAGCGCCAGCGCCAGCTTGGGTTTCCACCACGACAGAATGATTACGATCACACAGTTCCTTGACACTCGCAGGGCTCAGCCCCACTCGAAACTCTTGATCTTTACGCTCTTTAGGAACACCAATATCCATGAAAAATTACTTGGGGCACAGCCACCAACCATCAGAAATACCACCATTCTAAAGCGGTTTGACAACCGAAAACTGTATCGTTAGCGGCATCTGAGCCTCCTTGTAAATCTCAGCAGTGATAGCATGGCTCACTTGGCTGAGGGACAGCACACCGTCTGAACGCCTGCTCTAACAGCAGGTATCTAACAGCAGATAAATTGGCTTGTAAAAAGCCTGGTGCAACCACTCTAGCGGTGCCAGTCACAGCATCGCCAGTCACAACATCGCCAGTCACAACATCGCCAGTCACAGCATCAATTAGCAAAATCCCCTCCTCGCCAAATCACGAAGAGGGGATTTTAATGCTAAAGGCCATTGCGATAAGCAACAGCGTATCAGCTCGATACTGAATCAACGCTTACTGAGCGCCTGCTACCAAAGACGATAGCAGCGGCAAATAGGAGGAAAGTAAAAACGCAGTAATGGCACCACCAATACCACCTACCAAGAAGCTCCCGGCAAACTCACTCCAGCCTTCATCGGTGCTCAGACCGACAGGCGGCGTGTAAGGCGCGGTATTTTGGGAAACCGGCGTGCTGATGTTAGCGCCACTGTACAGCGACAAACAAATGGTCAAAATGAGTACCAATGCGACCGCACCAATCAAACCTGCGATCGCAGGCACATCAGAATCTCTTAAAGGGCCGAGCAAAGCAAACGGGCCATACAGCAAATAGCCATGGGCCATCCCTACTTCCAAACCACGACGTGGGCAGAGAGCCCTTGCCGATAGGCGGGCAAGTGACTAATAAAGGCTTGAGACAGACCCGAAGAATTCAAAGGGGTCTCCAAATTGCCGATTTGAGGATCGCCTGCATAAGGCTTAACAAATTTCGATGATGAAGGCATATCTATTACGATGAGTTCTCCAAACTTACTCAACACAGTCTTGACTGAAGACTTAACTTAAAGCATTAGCCCAAACGGATGGGCCACAAAAGGCACACCGAATCAGTGACGTGCCAAGCTACAACCATTGAACCCAAAAGACTAAGCTCAACGGTAAGGTCAACCAAAGGCCGACTTAAGGATGTAGCAATAAATCGGGAAAAAACCGATTGAACTCAATCAAAATACCGGCAGTAATCACCATCCAAACCGTGGCAATGACCGGGGCTGTTGAAAGATACTTCAAAAAATTACTGCTCATAACACTCCTCCTTGGAGCCTTGAGATAACAAAAGATTAAACCTGATTCAGCGTAAGAGCTGAGCTAAGGTCAAACGCTAAGGCTGTTTGTGACCCTCTTTAGATGACAGCAGAGGATGACTGATGACAGCAGGTGACAAACAAGCCCCAACGATACTAAAGGGCAAGTGCTAGGCAATTGGCCCAAGCAATTGGCCCAAGCAATTGGCCTAAGCAACTGGCCCAAGCAATTGGCCCAAGCAATTAGCCTAGATAACTAGCGGGGAGAGACCGTAATCTCTTCTTTTTTAGCAAACATCTCGCCCGTGGTGATTTCTTTGAGCGCCAACAAAGGCCAAGTGGCGGCAGCAAGAGAGCACTTAATTGCCAAAGGCACATCAATGATAATTTCAGCCTCTTCGGGGGACTTCGTCTCACGCACTGCGATGATGTAAGAACGACCTGCCCAGCCAATCCAGCCAGCAATCAGCAGAAACAATGCACTAGGAATCAAAAACTCGCCAGCATGGGCCAAATCACCGTCAACGACGAGATGAGGCAATCCTTCGGGGCCACACAGAAGGCTGGTGTTGCCGTAAAACTCAAACCGGGCTTTTGCGGCATCAGTGGGCGCAGCAGCAGCACGCTTTTGAAAAGCGGCTGACTCAGAGCAAGGCACCAAACCTGCTACATTGTCACCTGCAATGCTTGCGCTTGCCGGAGAGGCAAACCCAAGGGAAAGGCAGAGAACTAAAGCTAGAGCGAACAACCGTCTCATAAATTGGTTTCCTCCCAGAACAAAACCAGAGTAAAAATGCATAGGCAAATGCTTATATTGATTAAGTTTTATCAACAAAAATCCGTATACATAGCCCAGCTTTCAGGTCATCATACTCCCCGTTTGGAAGCACCGTAAAGAAAGCTGTGGAAGCGCTTTACATCCCGACACACTTCTATTTCTGTCATCATTCAAAGACACCCTAAAGACATTCATACCCCCTTGCCCAAATGCCCCCTTTTTCCTCTTCTGCGACCATCCTTGCGATCGAAACCAGTTGCGATGAAACTGCCGTGGCCATTGTCCAAGGTCGTCAGGTGCTGAGCAGTATCGTTACCTCTCAAATTGACATTCATCGCCGTTATGGTGGTGTCGTACCAGAGGTCGCTTCACGCGAACATGTTCAGGCTGTAGGCGGTGCGATCGCCCAAGCCTTAACCGCAGCTAACCTCTCCTGGAACAGCATTGATGCGATCGCAGCAACCTGTGCGCCCGGTCTTGTCGGCGCGCTTATGGTTGGCCTCAGTGCCGCCAAAACCCTGGCTGTAGTGCACCATAAACCCTTCCTTGGCATCCACCATTTAGAAGGACACATCTATGCTTCCTATTTGAGTGAGCCTACCCTAGCGCCTCCATTTCTGTGCCTGCTGGTCTCCGGAGGACACACGAGCTTTGTTCATGTGCGCGGCCCTGGAGACTATGCCATTTTGGGTAAAACCCGTGACGATGCTGCTGGCGAAGCCTTTGACAAAGTCGCTCGTCTGCTGGACTTAGGCTATCCAGGCGGCCCTGTGATCGATCGGTTAGCACAGCAGGGCAATCCTCAAACATTTCCGTTGCCCGAAGGCAAAATCTCTCTGCCAGAAGGTGGATTCCACCCCTACGATGCCAGCTTTAGCGGTCTTAAAACAGCCGTGCTTCGCCTCACCGAAAAGCTACGAACCCAAGGAGAACTGCCAGTTGCCGATATTGCAGCGAGCTTTCAAGCCACGGTAGTACGAGCTTTGGTCAAGCGGGCAATTGCCTGCGCCCAAGACTACAAACTCACCACTATTGTTGTCGGCGGGGGGGTCGCTGCCAACAGCACCCTGAGAGAACAACTTCAGCTCGCCGCCAAAGCGCACGATCTCAATGTGATTTTTCCACCCATGAAATACTGTACAGACAACGCCGCGATGATTGCCTGCGCCGCAGTCGATCAGTTTGAAAACGGTGCGCGATCGCCTTTAACCCTAGGCGCACAGTCGAAATTATCCCTCACCGACATTGCCAGTCTGTATCAGTAGCCCAATCAGTGGCCCAATCAGTCGCCAAGGTGGACAAAACAACCTCCGCCACCGCTTCCGGCTGCTCCACCATGGCCATATGACCACAGTCTGATAACTCTGAAACCAAGCTTTCCTGTCCAAAGCTAGGATGAAAACTGGCCAGATAGCGAACGTACCGGGGTGGCATAATCTGGTCTTGAGCTGCGGTAATGAAATGTATTGGCTGCGTGAGCTGACCAACAATCTGAGGCAATCGGTGCACCTCTTCGCAGGTCGTAGAGTCTAGCAAAGCACCCTCTGCCGCCTGCCGATCGGCTCGGACAAAATCGCGCAGCCGCTGCTTTCCCCAATCTGGCCCTAAAGGCTGATTGACCATCAGTCGAGAAAATATTCGCGGTAACAGGGGCACCGCTGGCAGCCAAGACGGCCTGAACTTTACCATCTGCTGGCCAGCGGTGCGAAACTTTGCAAACGCTTGAGGCAGATAAATGCCCCCACCTGCATTAATGCAAATGACCCCTTTGACTTGCTGGGGCAATAAGTAGGCCGCCCACAAAGCAATACTGCCACCCAAAGAATGGCCCACTAACCACACATTATCAAGATTTAACTGCTTGAGTAATTGGCCTAAATCTTGAGCATAGGCACGCAAATGGTAGGCCGTTGTCGATTTCCCTTGAACCGACTCCCCAAACCCTCTCAAATCGTAGGTGAGACAGCGATAGTGCCCTGATAGCTGCTCAACCAAAGGCTGCCAGTATGCTCGGCTCAGCAGCCAGCCATGGATAAATACTAGGGTTGGGTGAGATTGGGTGGCATCAGAGGGTGATAGATGTGGTGTTATGGGTGATTGTGCTAGATTGCCCATCGCTAAATCGCCCATCGCTAAATCGCCAGTCAGCTCATAAGCGTGAACAACACCCGAAATTTGAGTAGTCAGCATATTCATTATGCTAACGCGACGCCAGCCCCGATAGCGAGCCTAATGATCAAAAAGAACGCTGTTGACAAAGCTGAGAATATGGCCATTACACATACAAATCTACAGTTTCAACGCCCCAAGAGCCTAAATCTTACGCCTTCAGCAATCTTTTGGCCCAAATACTCAGGAATCATCCCTTCATTGGGGCCTAGCAAATATAAAATGAGCCGCGTACGGCCTCGCCATACCAAGAGGTTGGCGTTTACCACTAGCAAATCTTCCTGCCAAATGGTGTACATCACTTTATAGAACAGACCCGGTTGATTGTCGGCTTCGATCAGCAGCGCGGGCAAATGAAAGACCGGATCGACATAAAACTCAGTTTCAACCTGCTCTAGACCCGCATCTAAGTTGAATTCGACATTGAGCATATCTTCCACCTCAAACCGACCTGCTAGGGCTTCTCTGACGGCACGTCGTACGTTGTCAGCCGTTTTGGGAGAAAGTTCCTTGCCTCCTCGTGATACCACCAGTTTGGCAAATACCAGCATGGGTGGATAAATTTGCCCATACAGACTTAGGCTATGGATGGTTAGGCCATAGGCCGCTAACACGCCAAAAATATCGCTGAGCAAAAAGGATTGGTTACGATACGCAAAATGTAGTGTGGTGCGATCGCCCTCAGAAAACATCTCAATCACAGCTTTTTCTGTGCGAAAAAGCTGATAAGCCAACCGTAGATTTTGCAGTTGAATATCGCTACCGACAAACTGCTCATAAAATTGAGGAAAAGCTCGATTAAAGCGCTTGAGCAATTCCAGAGTAGATGGTTCTAACGCAGTTGCCATAAAAGGGGCTGACCTCCTAGCCCAGACCTTAATGCCCAATTAGCGGTTCAAAAGGCAATACAAAATCTGAGAGTTGACCTAGGTTGCCCGGTTTGGCCTTCGTTTTTGAAGAGCAGATAAAGTTTTATCGGCTCATTTTGATATATTTTTGAGGTTTGTGAGGTGTTTTCTGCCACTTGGCATGGCGCTGATGAATTGCGCCTATGAAGTGAGCTACCAAGGGATATACTGCTATTGGCGCTGCTTAATCTCATCAACTTTGCCTGTTTTGCTCAACATATCGTTCATCAATTGCCTGCATGGGTTTCTGGAAAAGCTTATTCACGACTTCTGAAACGGCCTCAGCTTCCCAGCCAATAGCCACTGCCGGTTATAGCGGTGACGCCAACAGCACAGGTGATAGCACCCGCATTTTTTTAGTAGCGATCGCACCATCGATCTTTACGAACTCGAGGAACTCTGCGACGCCGTCGGCTGGTCTCGTCGCCCTATCCGCAAGGTACGTAAGGCGATCCAAAACAGCTTTTTAGTAATCACCATGTGGGAACAGCGGGGCAGTCGCAAGCGGCTCATCGGCTTTTCACGGGCCACCTCTGACCACGCCTTCAACGCCACCATTTGGGATGTCGTCGTCCATCCCGACTTCCAAGGCAAAGGGCTTGGCAAAGCCCTGATGAAACAGCTCATCAAAAAGCTCCGCAGCGAAGACATCAGCAACGTTACTCTCTTTGCCGATCCTGAAGTAGTGAACTTTTACAAGCAACTAGGCTTTATGCCCGACCCTGAAGGCATCAAAGGCATGTTTTGGTATCCCGACTGAAGAAAAGATAGCGTCAGAACAATGACGTGCAGACGCCCAACTCAGGCATCCCACTCAGACGCCCAACTCAGATGCCCAACTCAGACATCTAACCCAGACATCTAACCCAGACGTCCAACTCAGGCATCTAACTCAGACACCTTGTTTGCGCCGTTCATCAGTCATCATTTTCTGAGCCTGCTGAATCCAACCTGCCACTTGGGCCCTATCCGGAGCCAAATCGGCCCGGTTAAAAAGCTGCACCTGAAGTCTCAGCAACTGAGGATGGAGCTGCTGCACACTCATGGTCGCAAGCTGCTGCGGCGTACTTACCCCAGCATGGAGCAGCAGCCCGCAATGTTGGCATCCCACACCAGGAATACGCGCCAAATTTGCCAAAGCCGTCCACTTATTGATGTGTTTAATATTGGTGCTCAGCCGGGCCGAAAGCTGCTGCCGTTGGGCCACGCTATTCCCTTGACGCAAAAGATCAAACGTCGTCAGTATGCCGAAAGTCGTCAGTTGTTTGATTTGAGGTTCACTCAGGCCCGGCAGTTGAGCAATGGGATAATTGCGCGAATGTATCATAAGGAACTTTGACAGCGAGGATAGGCGTCACGAAAGAGGACTCTGTAAACATGCTACAGTGGGGGCCGGGATGTAGCGCAGCTTGGTAGCGCGCCTGCTTTGGGAGCAGGATGTCGCAGGTTCGAATCCTGTCATCCCGATTTTGTAGTGCTCCGCGATTTTGTAATGCGCTGTAATGAATGCTCTGTGATAAATGCTCTGTGATGAGGCATCATCAGATCTCATGAGAGGATATAGCAAAGTAAGGATGCATTCTGACTTTGTCTGGGTGAGCATTCCTTGTCTTGGTGAGCATTCCTTAGCGCCGTACGACGACGCAGGGTCTCACCGCTAGCGCCGTACGACGACGCAGGGTCTCACCGCTGCTAGTCGAGTTAGCTGCTGCTAGTCAAGG
>JAAUPS010000366.1 GCA_012033015.1 Phormidesmis sp. RL_2_1 | reverse complement strand
TCTCAACGCTATGGCCTAGGGCCAGAACATACCAATCCTCTCACTGAGACTGATACGCTACCCAGCAATGTAGCAGATCATCCTCTACCGGCCCATCCTCTACCGGCCCATCCTCTACCGGCCCATCCTCTACCGGCCCACGCACTGGCATCCCACACTGCTGACTCCCTTTGGATTAACTGGCCAGCAGCAACCGATCAAGCACCCTACTATTCTTCCTTAGACGTGCTCACCGGCAACATTCCTGCCGATGCCTTGACTGGCAAAATTGTCTTGGTTGGCACAACTGCAACCGGACTAGATCAAAGCTTGATTACCCCATTTAACCGCAATGCTCCAGCTAGCAACGTCTATTTACACGCTGCTGTGATCAACAACTTGCTGCAACAAAATTTTCTGCAGATTCCGAAGGACTACTGGCAATGGGTGATTTTATGCCTCGGTGGCCCCGGCTTAGGCTGTCTGCTCAGCAACTACCGGCGGCGGATTCAATTTATCGGCGGGGCAGGGGTAGCCATCGGCTGGGTGCTCACCAGTCTGACGATGTTTCATTTTAATTACTGGCTGCCCACGGTTTGGCCTATTGGTCTGGTAGGGATCACCATTGGCGGGCTGGTCTTAGAAAAGCAGCGCTATGAGGAGCAGCAGTTAACCGATAAGCTCAGTGAGCTGAAAACCCAGTATGGCAATTTGCCTTTGCTCCAAAATATCCCAAACATAGAAGAGCAAACCACTCAGCAGCCTCCTTCCGCCCTGCAGATGGCGTCCTATCTTACAGAAATGACTGCTCAGGTATCCCAACTCGTTTGGCAAGACGATCTGACGCAAGTCGGCAATCGCCGAGACTTTGAACGGGGGTTAGCGCTGGCATGGCAGCAGGCCATTAGCAGCCAACAGGCAATCGCTATTTTGATTTGTGATGTGGATCTTTTTAAAGATTTTAACGATACCTACGGGACAGATGCAGGCGATCGCTGTTTGCAGCAGGTTGCAAGTACTATCAGAACGCTCGTGAGTCGCCCCGGCGACTTAGTCACCCGCTATAGTGGCGAATCGTTTGCCTTAGTCCTGCCCAATACCAAGGTAGCCGGTGCTATTCATGTCGGCCAGCAAATTTGCGGCCAGGTAAAAGCATTAGCCATCCCCCATGCCGCGTCGCCAGTCAACGACTATGTCAGTATGAGTGTGGGTGTCGCCGTGGCCTGCCCCCATCAGGATAGTTTGCCGCAGGTGCTTGTAGAAGTTGCCAACCAAGCGCTCCAACGGGCAAAGGCACTAGGACGCGATCGTGCCTTTTTCAAAGTACATCCGCTGGCAATAGCTCCGATTATCATCCCTTTTCGACACAGCCAAATCCTCCTCGTAGGACGGCAGGCGGCGGCCCCAATAGCTCCTCCTCCTCCTAAGAAGAAGGATGATCATAGCTCAGCTTGACTAAGCTGACGGGGCTGCTTCTGCCTTGACGGAGACTTCCGAGGCTTCAGCCTGCAGCGGCAGCACTTCTTGCAGACGAATAATGTCTTGACGAGGATCGGCGTAGTCTAGCCGAACGGTGATGCGATCGCCCAACGCCACCGAGCGATCAAAACGCATCACCAGCTCCAAACCTAAATCTTCTAAAATAATCAGCCCTAGCCTCTCGTGTTCCCTCAGCCAACGAACCATCACTGCTGACCACGTCTGCCCCCGATGGGCCTCGTTGCAGCGTCGCAAATATTCAGCCGCCCAGTATTTTTTGGTTTGTCGCTCTACCTGCACAGCCTCGTAGGCCGCATTGGCCACACTCATGATCATTTCGCTCATCTCTTCGTGGGAAAAGGGCAACGCCTCCCCTCGCAAATGGGCCTTGAGTTGGAAATGGCTCATCAGGTCCGTGTAGCGACGAATAGGAGAGGTGACCTGACTGTAGCGATCTAGCCCTAGGGTGGCGTGGCGAATGGGGTTGACACCCATTTCACTGCGGGGCATACAGCGACGAATAGCCGAATCTCGAACCCAGCCGCCTGCTAGCTGCATGAGTTCTTCTTCAGGGGGCAGCTCCGGTTGGCTCTGGCCTCTAAATGGTAAAGGCAGCTCGTGATCTTCCCCGTAGCGGGCAGCCACTTCTCCCGCCAAAATCATCATTTCGGCGACCATGTCGCGGGCGGTGGAAGATTCGATCACATCAATGGTGATGGTGTCACCGTCAACTTTGATCGACGATTCTGGCATGTTGATGCTGATAGCACCTTGAGACTTTCGCCAAGCAAGCCGCTTTTTAGCTTGAGCGGCGATCGCCAGCAGCTCTCCTTCCGCCTCAATCCCTAACTCAATCATTTCATCGGCATCTTCATAGGTCAGCCGATAGGTCGGCTTCACGACACTGGGCTGAATGCAGTAAGTCTCAATCGCACCTGCCCCATCCAAAATCACCCCAAAGCTCAGCGCACAGCGAGTCTCGCCTTGCACCAAACTCATCGGCCCAGCCGCTAGCTCAAAAGGAAACATCGGAATGGTACCTGTAGGCAGGTATACGGTCGTACAGCGTTTACGCGCCTCTGTATCAAGGGCATCACCAGGCGATAGCCAGTAGGTCGGATCAGCGATATGAATCCATAGCTGCTGACGACCGTCGGACAAATGCTCATAGCTCAGACCATCGTCAATTTCGCGGGTACTCTCATCGTCTACGGTATACACTTTCAGGTGAGTTAAATCGAGCCTACTCCCATCTTCTACACCGGTTATGGGCTTAGCCAATGCCTGCTGCAATGCCTGATGAATCTCTTCAGGAAATTGGGTGGGAATGTTGCGGCGGCGTAGGGCCAAATTTTCATGCTGATCCCAAAGGCCCAAATCGACCAGTAGCTGAAAGGCCGTATCAGGATATTGCTCGCGACCTAGGGCCCCGAGAATATCTTGAGCAGCAGCTTTTTGGTTTGATTCGTCCCCCAGCAGGGCATAGCGTTCTAAGATTTCGATCCGGGGGCGATCGCTTTTTTCAAGCGTCACCTCTGCGCCCGCCAAAACCGCCTTTGTCCGTGTCAAAAAGCCCTCCCATTCTCGCTCTCTAGCGGCTTCACGGGCCATCTTCATCTGTAGCTCTTCGACTTGGGCAGCAGGGCGAGGTTCATAATGATCACCCTTTTGCTTAAAGTAAAGCTTGTCATCACTGAGCAACCGATGGGCGGCGTAGCAAAGCGGCGCACCCGTATCGGAAAATAATAGCTGTGCCAAAGACTCAGGCGTGGCAGATTCTTCTAGCTCACTCAGCAGCTCCCAAGCCACTTCCAAATTATCAGGATCGATGTAGCCTGTGGCCTCAGCCACAAAGCCTTCTAAATCTTTAAAAGAGTCGTAGGTTACTTTGGGAATTTCATAGATAACTTGACGTGGATGAATCGTATGAGCCTGACCGCGCTGATCGATGAGTACCCAGTTTTTTTTGCCTTCAGGCCGATCTGCGATCGCCAGATGGGGCTCACCTTTGAGCTTGAATTCGACCAGTTGTCCCTTTTCCACTGAAATTCCGCCTTAACCTGCGACTGTGACGATATCCAACAGCCCATAAAAAAGCTATCTGCGCCCTATCCAAAAGTAGCAGTCTTCTGCCAAGCGCCGATAGCTATTCATAATTGAGATGATGGATCATGCTCAACGATACTGGTTCAACCATACTGCGCTACCGCAGACATTAGCCATCTTCGTTGACGTAAGGCAATAGGGCAACAATACGTGCCCGCTTAATTGCTTTGGTTAGGTCGCGCTGCTGCTTAGAAGTCAGTCCGGTGATCCGGCGGGGTAAAATTTTGCCGCGCTCAGTCACGTACTTGCGGAGCAAATCGACATCCTTATAATCAATTTTTTCATCTGGGTCGATCGGGGAGACGCGACGACGAAAGTAAGCCATAATCCTTATTCTTTAAATCCTTATGCTCTTGTGATGTGGTCTAGATGTGCTCTACTAGATGCGCTCTATTTGATCTCTTTATGAACCGTATGTTTGTTGCAGTGAGTGCAAAACTTTTTCAGCTCCAAGCGAGCCGTCGTGTTGCGACGATTCTTCTGGGTGGCGTAGCGAGATACCCCATTGGAGCGCTTATCGGGGTTGCTACGGCACTCGGTACATTCGAGGGTAATTACAAGACGGACGCCTTTAGCCATGATCTTTTCGTGATATCAACGCAGTTTTCAATTATGGCACAATACGGGCGAATCTTAGTTGGCGAATCGAACTGATAGCAAAGTCAGGATGCATTCTGACTTTGTCTTGGTGAGCATTTC
>JAAUPS010000149.1 GCA_012033015.1 Phormidesmis sp. RL_2_1 | reverse complement strand
GAACTGGTGCAAACCCTGAGTTGCCAAATCGGTTTGATTTTTGCACCAGTGGCAACTGCAGCGACAGACTGATCAGCAGGCCCAGCTCCATGAAACCTTTCAATGGGGAATGCGCAGCCTCCAACGACTTTCTAAAATTGAAACGTTAGATCAATCTGCAATTCGTCATATTGCTCAGCTTTTGCATGTGCCTTTGGCGGCGATCGTCACTTGGGAAAACGGCGCGCCCTTCGCCCAAGTGAGCCATCAACTGATACAAAATCGCAGTTTCCAGCTAGATACCAAGCGGCAAATTTCAGTCGAAACCGACGCGGTGATTAATTGGGCAGCTTCGACAGAAGGGTTACTCACCCTTAAGTTAGAAGATTTACCTGCCGATGGTCAGCAGTGGCTGACAGGGCCTGAAGGCACCCAGGTTTTGGCCATGGCCTTGCGCACAGCGCCAGAACATGAACCCAATGCGGTAATCGTGCTAGCCGATAGTGCTAGCCGTCAATGGTCAGATGAGCAAACAACATTGTTGGCGATTGTGGTCAATCAGCTTGCTTGGTGTCGCCGTCATATCAAGCTCACAACGTTAATGCTGGCCAACCAACAACAGCTTACGCAGCTCAACTGGTATAAACAGCAACAAATTGAGGATCTCAATGCCAGCTTCCAAAATTGCTTACAGCAGATCACGCTTGATCAGGGGCTTAATTCTCCATCGGCAAACCCACGTCAGCAACTGCTGTGGCAAAAAATGAACACTTTAGCTGAACGCCTGAGCCAAGTCAGTACCGATGAACGGTGGGCGCTACAACTTTACCGACAAAAAACGCCATTGGTGAGCCTCTTAAAACGAGCCACAGCTCGCGCTCATCCGTTGATTCAGGAGCGACAGCTATGGTCTAAGGTACACTGCGAAAGTAATTTGACCATTTGTGGTGATATTACCAAAATTGAATTTGTGCTGTACGAGCTGATTGTCGAATCTTGTGAGCGATCGCCAGTGGGCGATCGCATCGATATTTGGTGTCGCCCCATCGATAGCCAATGGCTAGAAGTTTCCATTACCGATGAAGGGGTTGTCGCGCCGCAAATTTTGCAGGAGCTAGGCCAAGGCCGACCAGTAGATTTGCTGTCCCCATCGACCCTACAGCAGCCCCAAAATAGCCCTTTGTGGGTATGCCAGAGCCTGATGCAACAGCTCGGCGGCGAATTTTCTCTCTCGCAAATGGAAGATGGCCGCACCTTGAGTCGAGTGATGCTGCCCGTGATGCAACCCGCTCAGCGTGATGAGAGCTGATGCAGGCTGAATATGTGCTAGCCGCCTAGTGTCCTAGGCCACATCTCAAGGAAACATTCAGCACATTCTCAGGTGTTTCTCAGCGCTAATTGAGTTTTCTCTTCCCATAGTGATTGCGGTTGCCGATTTCATTAGCAACCCTTTGAAAACTATGGAGATGTTTCCTCATGAGCCGATATCAAAACAATCTGTACAAAGGTGTCATCGCAGGTGCGATCGCCACAGCTTCCACACTGGGTTTAGCGTCTATGGCCCAAGCAGCCACTTTGCGTATCACCATCGATAGCCTTGCGCCAACCAACGGCATTGCCCTAACCCCCACTTGGTTTGGCTTTCACGACGGTACCTTCGATCTTTATAATCGCGGTGAGGCCGCAACCATAGGACTAGAGCGACTCGCCGAAGACGGCACGATTGATGATCTCAACGCCGAATTTCTCGCCGCCGGTGGCGGCACGGTGCAAGGCGCAATCTTTGGCCCTACAGTACCGCCGATTTTGCCTGGAGAATCAGCCAGTATCACGCTTGATGTAGATGCCAATGCCCTCAGCAGCCGGTACTTTAGCTATGCGGCCATGGTGCTGCCTAGCAATGACTTCTTTATTGCCAACGGCAACCCTCTTGCCGCCCGCATTTTTGACGATGCTGGCAACTTTTTGGGGGCCGACTTTACAGTCACAGGCAGCCAAGTGCTCGATGCGGGAACTGAGGTAAATGATGAGGAACCGGCAAATACGGCATTCTTTGGCCAACAAACGCCCAACACGGGGATAACAGAAGGTGGCGTGGTGCAGCTAGCCAGTGACTTTGGTGGATTTATCCCAGGCGGCCCGATTCTCAGCACACCCAGGTTTGCTAACGCTGATTTCACTGCGCCCGGTTATAACGTTGCCCGCTTTCGGGTAGAACTGGTTGAGCAGGCGACCGACGTGCCAGAACCCGGTATTGTTTTGGCGCTGTTGGCAACAGGTGGGCTGATGGTGGGGCGTCGCCGTCAACAGCAGACTGAGTAGATTGATTTGCGAACCGATTTGCGAATTGAATGTCGAGTATGGCGTTACCCGGATGCATAACGCCGACGGCGAGGCTACGCCAACGGGTAACGCGACTACTTGGCCTGTTGTTCTGTAAAGGTTTCACCGAAAGTTCTGTACTCTAGCCAAGCGAGAAACGCTATAAAGTCCTAAGCTAATGCCATAAACGCTGACCTTTTCAATCCGGCCTGATGACTCTCGTTTGATTCACCTTGCTCGATTAACCTAGCGTCAGCGTTTTTTTGGCACCTTCTAATTGGCATCCTCTAAACTCTAAACTGACAGTAAACCCTTTACTGACGATCAATCCTTTAACGCCGCCTTTCGTTATGCCTGCCCCTTACAGTTGGGTCAACAAATCTCTACAGACGCTTCACCAAGCCAACTGGTATCGCAGCGTCCAAGCTATTGAACCCATGGGTGGGCCGGTGGTGAAGATGGCAGGCCGCTCGCTGATCAACTTTGCCAGTAATGACTACTTAGGATTTGCCGCAGATGAGCGTTTGAAAGAGCAGGCGATCGCCGCTATCCAAACTTATGGCACAGGTGCCACTGGCTCCCGACTGCTCAGCGGTCACCGCCCCCTGCACCGTGAGCTAGAGCAGGCCATTGCCCAGCTCAAAGGCACAGCCGATGCAATTGTTTTTAGCAGTGGCTACTTGGCGAATATCGGCGCTATTAGTACCCTAGTGGGCAGCCGTGACTTAATTTTGGCCGATGAGTACAATCACGCCAGCCTCAAAAATGGCGCGACACTCAGCGGTGCTACCGTCATCACCTACCCACACGGCGATCTTAGCCATCTGGCCGCCGAACTGAGCCAGCATCGAGCGGCCTATCGTCGCTGTCTGATTGTGACTGACGGTGTGTTTGGCATGGATGGGGATGTGTGTCCGCTGCCCAACATTTTGGACTTAGCCGATGGCTACGAAGCCATGGTGATGATCGATGAGGCTCACAGCGTTGGTGTTTTGGGCAAACCGGTGCAGGCTGCGCTGAACACTTTGGCTGCAGCCACCGGCCCCTAGTGCAAATGGGCACGCTCAGCAAAGCGTTTGCCAGCTTAGGCGGCTATGTCGCGGGGAGTTTGGATCTCATAGAACTCTTGCGCAACCGTGCGCCTAGCTGGATTTATACCACCGGGCTTTCGCCTGCAGATACAGCAGCGGCTTTAGGTGCGATCGCCCTGCTAAACAAGAACCCCATCGTCTCAACCAGCTTCATCAAACCGCTCAGTCGCTGACCAAGCAGCTCGATCACATGATTGCCAGCTTGCCCGCCGACCAGCGCACCCACCTCAAACGCCTCCCCTCCGACTCTGCCATCGTTTGCCTACAAGTCAAAGATGCTGCCACCGTGCTTCACCTTAGCCAACAGCTCAAAGCCCAAGGTGTTTTTATCTCAGCCGTTCGCCCCCCCACCGTTCCTGTCAGCCGCTTACGCATCAGCCTAATGGCCACCCATAGCCCAGCCCATCTCGATCGGTTAATCACAGCGCTGAGTGACTGTCTCTCTGCGCCCCTTCTCCCCAAAATCCTTTAAAATCAAACTGAGAAAATATTTATAGCCTGTACCGGATGCATTCAGTACAGGCTACTCACTTGGCCCGTTGTCCTGTAAAGGTTTCACCAAAATATCTGTACTCTAGCCAAGTGAGAAACGCTATAGTGTTAATTTAAACTTCACCACGCCATGGCAGAGATCAACTGCGCCGTAGACTGCAAAGAGGGTTGCGTATTGGGTGAACAGTGCCCCCACAAAGACGCCCAGCAACAAGCCTCCCAATTCATTCAAAATACCTCTTTAGAAACCATGCTAGAAATGGCCGCCGAAGCTGTGCGCCGTAAGCAACAAGAGCGGGCTAGCGAAGGCCCCAAATGGGTCTTCCCAGAAGATGGCATCAAGCCTGATTAGAGTTCAGATTCATGCCCCTGAGGAGCGTCCATAGCTGAGCCTTTTTTCCAGCGCAGCTCCACTTTCTCCTGAGGCACGCCAGTCTCAATACCCGCTTGATCAAAAGCGCTTTTAACCCGCTGTCTGAGTTCGCGAGCTACAGGCCATTGTTGTAATGGCTGAGTTTTAAGCCATAGGCGCAGGGTCACCCCTGTAGGGTCAATAGATTCTACACCGAGCAAATCGGGTGGTTCTAAAATTGACTGTTGCCATGCCTCGGATTGGGCCAATCGACTAGCAGTATCTTTCAGCAGGCTCAGCGCTTTGGCAACATCAGCCGTATGGGCTACAACAATGCGTAAATCGACTTGAGCCCAATCTTTCGAAAGATTTTGAACAATGCTGATTTGACTATTTGGAATGGTAATTAAGCGACCTTCGCTATCTCGCAATTGGGTAATACGCAGATTGAGGTACTCTACGTTGCCAGCCACCCCATCAATAGAGATCACATCGCCGATACCGAAATGATCTTCAAACAGGATTAAAAAGCCGTTGATAATGTCTTTAATCAAGCTCTGAGCCGCGAGGGAAATGCCTAGGCCAACAATGCCAGCACCAGCCAGTAAGGGGGCTATTTGAATGCCTGCGATCGCCAAAGCCACCAGAACCGTTATGCCAAAAATAACAGCACCTACCATACCCTTAGCCACCTGAGAAAACGTGGTAAACCTCAAACTCGACCGCTGTGAGGTCTCTGGTGCCCACTGAGAGCTTTCCTGCAACGCTAAACCGATTTGATCAATCAGCAAACTGCTCAGCCGTAAAGCACCATAGGCCAATCCACTGGTCAGCAAAATTTTGGCAGGTACCTTCATCCACTGCAGCAGTAATGTTGCAAGCCAACGACTGTAAGGAAATAAGGCCAGTAGCCACAGCACACTGCCTATCCACAAGCTAATTTGGCATATGGTCAATAGCCCTCGCAGCGTCTCATTGATCTTCCGCTTGTGGCGATTGTCTAGCCGCGCTCTTAGCTGATCAAAAACAGTCTCAAAGCTTACGGCAGCAGGCAGCTCGATCACAGGATTTGGGCGTCGCTCTGGCCTCAATTGGGTTTGAGTATTGAGGAGCCGCATCTGTCTTTGCTTTAGCCGTCGGCAAATGCGTTGAATCCCAAAATGCAGCAATAGCGCCATGCCAATCATGCCAGCAGCGACTTTGGCTTGCTGTCGCCAAAACTCAGGCTGTCGCTCCAGTTTGTAGCGGTAAAATGCCTGTTGAATATCACGACTTAAGGTAGAAGCATGATCGCTAAGGTTGCTGTGGCCGTTGATTTGGGCATCGAGTTGGGTCACCGTCAACAGGCGATCGCCGTTCACCAAAATAACCGGCAGGCCACTGGGCTGATCGGTCTCGACGGTGACCGTTGGTAAATCATCCAATGCTCTGGGCGCTTCAGCGAAGGATTGGGCCGCATCGCCATAGAGCCGCTGCTGAATTTCTTGGGCTCGACTTTCGGCAGGCCATTGGGTAGATACGGCTGGTGCGCCAACGACAAAAATCGTCCGCCCGTCTAAATATATGGGAGCTGTATCAATGGATTCGGAGATGGATTCGGAGATGGATTCGGAGATGGATTCAGAGATACTCGGCCACTGTTCGGGCCAGGCTCCAGGCAAAAGACGATAGGTGGAATCTGAGTCGCTTGTGGCAGTGGGCGCTGTCGGTGCTAAAGAGGGCTGTGAAGGGGGCTGCTGAGCGGTTGCAGGCAGCGCCAAAAGTGGGGCAAAGGCAATCACAGCAGCACTGGCAGCGGCAATAAAAGCGAGAAGGCAAGATTTAAGCTGTTTTGCCATAGATCCACATAAAGATCCACAAAAGATCCACAAAAAAAGAAACATAGGCCATCTGAACATTAGACTATCTATAGCGGTTTGCGGATGCATACGCTGCGAGAAAGCAGCGCATACCGCGAGTCACTTGGCCCGTTGCTCTGTAGGGATGCCGCCAGTAAGCCTGTATTCAAGCCAAGTGACAAACGCTATAGTGTCAGACCATCCATATGAGGCAGGCTAACTGTAATAGCCTATAAGAAGCAAGCTATCGACAGTGGCTCTGTTCATGGGGGCTGATCGCGATACATTCTCTACCCTAGCGATGCCTTCAGATCACCCATATGGATAACTCGATAGATGCCAATATGATCATCCGCTGCTGTGAGCTAGCCGCCCATGCCTCTGGCCATACAGCGCCTAATCCATTAGTGGGCTCAGTGATTACGCAAGGCACAGGCGAGATTGTCGGCGAAGGCTATCATCCTCATGCAGGCGCACCCCATGCGGAGATATTTGCCCTGCGCGCAGCGGGGCATCGAGCCCGAGGCGGTACGCTATACGTCAATCTAGAACCCTGTAACCATACTGGCCGGACACCACCCTGTAGCGAAGCGGTGATTCAAGCGGGTATTCGTCGGGTGGTGATTGGATGGTAGATCCTAATCCTCAAGCAAGCGGTGGTATTCAAGCTTTACGGGCGGCAGGGCTAGAAGTAAGGGTAGGGGTAGAAGGCGATCGCTGCCGTCGGCTCAATGAAGCTTTCATTCATCGGCTGACCCATCGCAGCCCTTTTGGCATTTGGAAATATGCCATGACCCTCGATGGCAAAATTGCCACCACGACCGGTCACAGCACTTGGATCAGTGGGCCAGCTTCGCGTCAGCGGGTGCACCAGTTACGCAGTCAGTGTGATGCGGTGATTGTCGGTGGTAATACGGTTCGTCAGGACAATCCCAACTTGACCAGCCACGGCGTAGGCGATCGCAATCCGCTACGCATTGTGATGAGTCGTCAGCTTAACCTACCGACAAAGGCAAATCTTTGGCAGAGCGCAACAGCGCCAACGCTAGTGATGACACAATTCGGCGCTGATGCTGATGTCGAGCGCGCGCTCATACAACAAGGGGTCGATGTCGTCCATTTTGAGTGCCTGACGCCTGCTGCAGTCATGGCAAACCTTTACGAGCGCGGTTTTTTGACGGTGCTGTGGGAATGTGGTGGCACCTTAGCAGCGGCTGCGATCGCCGATCATGCGGTGCAAAAGGTGTGGGCTTTTATTGCCCCCAAGCTCATCGGCGGAAAAGATGCCCCTTCACCTATAGGTGAATTAGGGCTCGAAAAAATGACCCAGGCAAAAGAACTCACAGACGTGACGGTGATGCCTGTAGGCCAAGATTTTTTATTAGAGGGTTATCTGTCAGCATCGCCAGCCGAGATGCTGACAGATTCGATAGCCGAGCTAAGCTGAAAGCCAAGCTAAGCTGAAAGCCAAGCTAAGCTGAGCGGGAAAAAGCAACGCTGCTAACTGCACCTTCTAGGTCGTGCTGCTGAACGATGTCTTGCAACTGAGCTTTTAAAGCCTCTCGGCTTCTAAAGCCTTCGATGCGATGCAGCACTTTGCCGTTGGCAATGTAAAGCAGGGTTGGCAGGGTTTTAAGCTGATACTGGTTAGCCAACTTGAAGTTTTCGTCGGCGTTGATTTCAACAATTCTAACCGCATCATGCCAATCAGTTTGGCAGCTTTCCAGAACAGGGGATATCAATCGACAGATACTACACCAAGGGGCTCGAAAATGGACAAAAACTGGGACTGAAGAGGCTAGGACTGCTCTATTGAAGTTTTCCTCAGTAACCGTCGTCATCATCATAGGTTGGGGCTCTTATCTCTTAAATTTTATTTTGTTAATGTCTTATGGGGTGTGACGAGTTGAAATTTAACGTCTAACCATTCCGAACAGGCACCGGATAGGCACCGGATTGACTGGCGTGCCTACATTTTATATGCTTTTCCCACAAAAATATATAAGATTCTTTTCAAAAACTTATATTCACAGCAGGTTTGACCCGCTTTTAGCAGATAGATTTTTAGCGGCTAGCTTCAGGATTATCCCAGTCGAACCGTCAAACTTCAGTTCATTTAAGTCAACCTGCCAACCAAAATAACCCTAACCCAATGGCGATCGCAGCGCCTACCGCAGTATTGATAATATTGACAAAATCGTGGGTGAGCCAGTCGAGCTTTTCTTCGAGGGTGGCCCCAATGATACTTTCAACGGTCGTTGCCAAAAAGGCTGCGATCGCGCAAATGCCTACACCCGTCAAAGAAATCAGCCCGCAGGCCCAAGCCACCACAGCCAAAGCAACTGAGCCAACAATGCCTGCAAGTGTCCCCTCTAAGCTGACAGCGCCTTCCGTACCACGGGGCACAGGCTGCAAAGTGGTAATCAAAAAAGTCCGCTGGCCGTAGGCTTTCCCAATTTCGGTAGCTGTTGTATCCGATAGCTTGGTGCTAAAAGATGCGACAAACCCTAGCGCCAGTATTGGCAGCCACCGGGCTGCGATGCCAGAGGCTTCAGCCGGGAGTAACGAAAGGGCCCATACCCCCAGAGCACAAACACTGCCGCTCAGGGCTGAACCCCAAACATTTCCAGGCCCTCGAATCCCTCCTCTCGCTTCGGCAATGCCATAGGCTTCCTTTTTAGCCATGCCAACCTTCGTCACGGCTGAACCTACCAAAAAATAAAACAGCGTAGTGACGTAAGCTGGCCAACCCAAAGTTCCCCAAACCATGACGCCCAAGAGCCATGCATTAGCGTAGCCAGCTAAGGTGAGCAGCTTTTTAGGGAGAAGGAATGCGATCGCCATCAAAGCTGTGTTGAGCGCAACCGCGATTAGCCAAGGATTATACATAAGATCAACACCGGTTACTAAAAAGGGCAACTCTGACGAATTGCCCTACCATTAATCGCTGAGCTATTTGAGCTTGGTGACACTCTCTGATTGGGAGTAGCGACCGTTACGACCGCGATACCAAGTACCATCTCTAGCGCCTGCTGACAAAATATTAGAGATGCGGTTTCGGGCCTTAAGATAAGACGTCCGCGGCATATCTTCTTTAAAGATAGAAGACATAACATCTGCAATCGTAAAAATCTCCGAAGGCTGTGCGCGCAAAACACTGCTGACAGCTTCCGGCAAAGCTGCATCTCTGTAGATCGACTGCACGTGCTTTTGCCAAGTAGCAGCTCTTCCATCTTTCTTTTTCTGTTTGCTAGGGGCTTTAGCCGTTTTGGCTTTCGTGGCCGTTTTAGCTTTCGTGGCCGTTTTAGCGACTGCTTTTTTAGCAACAGAGGGTTTAGCCGCAGGCGCTGGGGCAGCAGGCGCTGGGGCAGCAGCAGGTGTAGCCGCTGCCTTAACCGCTGGCATGTCTTCAGCCGGTGTGGCAGTAGCAGAGCGACCTTGTTCACCACCACCATTAGACTCTTGAAACATTTCAATAACAGTCAGCAACCCTTGGCGCTGCTCCTGGATTTGATGTAGTTGAGTCTCTAGGGTCTCGATTTGCTGGGCGAGATCACTCTCAACAGCGACGAGTTGGGAAAGGACAGGATCACTCATGTCTAAAAATCCTCATGGGTACAAGTTTCTGAAATTGTTGGTTGTCAGAGTCTCTATAGATAGCAGAGATAGCTGTAGAAAGCTGTCTCTGCAGATAGCCGTCTCTGCAGATAGCCGTCTCTACGGGTGGCCGCTAGCACTAAAAGGCTCTACACAACAGTGAGTTTAGCGCCTTCTGTGACCGTTGCGATCTGCTCAAACAATATTGTTTAACAAACCAGAGTCTAGTGGAGATATTCAGCTTGATCAGCTTGCCATTAAGGACTCATGTGGATTGATTACACAGATAATATTTCCTAAACATTTTCTAAAGGATGGGTTCTAAAAGATGGGCCGCGTTAGCTGTTAGCGAAAAACGATGGTTTTGCGATGGTGCAACATCACCCGGTCTTCAACGTGATAGCGCAGCCCTCTTGCTAGGACTGTTTTTTCGATATCTTTGCCGAAGCGAACCAAATCCTCTGGCGAGTCAGAATGATCAATTCGCAATACGTCTTGATCGATGATCGGGCCGCAGTCGAGATCTTCTGTAACGTAATGACAAGTTGCGCCAATGAGCTTAACGCCACGGTTATAAGCCTGGTGATAGGGCTTGGCACCAATAAAAGATGGCAAAAAAGAATGGTGAATATTAATAATCCGGCCTGGGTAGCGATCGCACATCTTAGCTGACAAGATTTGCATATACCTGGCTAAGACCATCACATCTCCCTTGAGCGATTCAAAGTGCTCCATGATCGTTTCATAGGCCGCAGCCTTGGTCGTAGGTGTAACCGGCACATAATAGTAAGGAATACCGTGCCACTCCACCAACCCCCTAAATAAATCGTGGTTAGAGATCACACAGACAATATCCATATCTAGCTCATGGCTACGCCAGCGAGAAAGCAGGTCATAGAGGCAGTGACCACTTTTAGACACTAAGATAACGACGCGCTTTTTTTGAGTCGAGTCTCGCACTGCCCAACTCATGCCAAACTGCTGCGCAATTGGCAAAAACCGTCGTCGCAGCTCTGCGATGTCAAAGGGAAGAGAATCTGCCACGATCTCTTGACGCATAAAAAAGCGTTGGCCATCTTGCTCTGAATGGTGCTGAGCTTCACTGATCCAGCCTTGGTTGGCGGCAATCAATGAGCTAACCGCCGCTACGATCCCAACGCGATCAGGACAAGACAGGGTGAGGATGTATCTTCTAGCAGAATTCATTAGTGATATCTAAGCGATGCTTAGGTCTGGATATGAGGTTTAGATTAGGAGCTGGATATGGGGTTGAATATAGCTGATATGATCCCACACAGTGTTGTGTCATCAGCGTTGCTATGTCGGTTTTGCATCCTTTGTTGCGCCCTGTTTCAAGAGCCTTAGTACCTGTTGTGTTTGTCCCAGCAGGGTTGGGATTACTCCTGCACAGCATTACCGCAGCCACTGTTGCAGAACGCCTATTGGCTTTAGCACTGGCTATATTTTGCCCAGAGCTTGCCCGGATGGCCTTTGTCGATATCAGCAACACTGCAGCCGTTTTGCAGCAGTCCGAACAGACCCCACAAGACTCTCGCTTGAGTCACTTTCTTGGGGTTGTTGCAAGTACAATTGTTCTAGAAATAATGGGTTTTTATGGATCGCTGTTTTCTTTGCCGTGGGGTGCGATCGCCATTATCTTTAGTCAAATTTGGTTCAATCTGTTAGCAGGCATCCAACTGGCACCGGGAGAAACCCCTGCCATCGTGACTTTCGGCATTTCTCAAAGGCGAGCTGTTCTCGTCGCCAATGGCCTAGGTCTTGGGCTCATGGGGCTTTGGACTTTTCAAGAAAACCGTATTTGGTTGGCATCAGGACTGCTACTTTTGGTCATCCTCTTTTTAGTGATTAAATACGCTGTAGCCACCAAACCACCCCACAAACTCAGCTCATAAAGCCAGTTTTGAGCAGGTTGTCTCTTTATTTCTTGAATAAATTTAAGCAATTAGACCGTAATCTCCCCTAAATTTGCCAAAAAAACTTGATCTAAAAAGAAGAAAGTGTTTAATTAGTGTTATTCTCGAAAAAGATAATTTGGTCTAGAAGCATTTCAGGTAGAGTTTTCAAGCACAGACGTTACAGGCTGTCGTCTTCGAGTAATTTCTTCGTGATTATTGCTTTAAGATTATTTTTCGGCAATTCTTCTGAGCAAAAGTCTTTGCACAACGTCTTTTCTGCGGCCGCTGAGTGGATGGCTACGGTCTCCCACCATTGCAGCTTTTGATTCGTTGCCAAAGATTGATACTTAAGGAGTCTGCAGTCTCTCTGCAAGCTGACAGTCTGACAAGCTGACAGCCTGACAAGCCCACAGTCTGCAAGCCCACAGTCTGCAAGCCCACAGTCTGTAGAAGCCTCGTCAACGCTTATTTCAGCGCTACTTATTTCAGCGCTACAGTTTATGACCCACGCTATACACTCACTGCTTGCAAGTTCACTCTCTACCTCAACATCCACCAAGGATCAGTATCTATAAAGGATTCAGTGTCTATATTCAGTATCTATATAAGGATCAGTATCTACAAAGGACAAGGGTAGAGCAATAAAAGCATCGTATAGTGCCATGTGGTGCTATAGAGGGTATGGCGTCATGAAAGTTTTTCATCGCAAGGCTTTTCATTCTAAAGTTTTCCATTCAATACCAACAAAATCAAGGAGAAAGTAACGTATGTCTACATCTGTTTTGCCGCAGCTCTTGGAAGTTGATTCTGAGCTGTCGGCCCAAGTAAGTGCCTTAGAGAGCCAGCTCAAAGAGCTACAAGAAAAACGTCATGGGATTCAAACTGTTATTGCCATGTTTGAATCAGGGGAAACCCCTCAAGCCACCGATTTTTCTGCAGTGCCAGCATCGGCAACACCTGATGTCTCTACAACGCCAGCCACTCTAGAACCCAAAACGCCCAAAGCCACAGCTAAGCCTAAATCGGCCAAAGTTGCGAAAGCCAAAGTAACCAAAGAACCTAAAGCAAAAGCGACTCGCGGACGCACGGCTGCCAAAACAACTGCCAAAACGGCTGCCAAAACGGCTGCCAAAGCCAAAAGCACCACACCTAAGACGACTACAGCCAAAAGCACGACGCCCAAAGCGAGCACAGCTAAAGCGACAACAGCTAAAGCGACAACACCTCAAGCGACAACAGCTAAAAAAACCACAGGTAAGCGCAGCGGTAGAACGGCTAACTGGCAGCGCTACGTCAAAGATAGTTACAGCAAGGCACCTTTGCCTGATGTCATTGTTGGTGTATTGCAAGCCCAACCTAGCAACGTCTTTAAGATTGCTGATGTCATGACCGCTGTCTTTAAAGAAGATATGCCTAAAAGCCACTTTTTGAAAGCGCGTAACCGAGTCTCTAATATTCTCTCTGCAGGTGCCCGCGACGGTGGCTGGTATCGCGGCAGAGGTGGAACTTACAGCGTTTCTGAAAAAGCCATTAAAGCGGCTAGTTAGTCAGGGTCGATTTGAACGCTAACTAAAGCGCTAACCTGACGGGGTGACACAATGCCCGAAATCCTTTGAATAGGAGGGATGAG
>JAAUPS010000148.1 GCA_012033015.1 Phormidesmis sp. RL_2_1 | reverse complement strand
TGGGCCGGTAGAGGATGGGCCGGTAGAGGATGGGCCGGTAGAGGATGATCTGCTACATTGCTGGGTAGCGTATCAGTCTCAGTGAGAGGATTGGTATGTTCTGGCCCTAGGCCATAGCGTTGAGTTGCGATCGCGCTCAAGGCTGGCACCCCTTGAATACTAGGCTCAATCCAACGCGTGATGCCATCGAAGCTCACTGTTTTGCCAATATGGCCACTAGCTGTAGCCGCATCCGCCAAGGTGGCATTGGCGGCAATCACCTTGTCTTGAGCATCCCAAGTTTGGGCGAGCACTACGTTGCCTTGGGTTAATATCGCCTCTGCTAACAGCCGATCTACCGAACTTTGATCTGCAAATAGAATGTCAAAAGCAACAACGCTGGGTTCACTCGGCGTGAGTTGTGCTAATAAATCAATGTAATGCTCTCGTGACCAAGGAAACTGGCCTATCTCTGCCAAGCTGCGATCATCAATTCCAATCACTACAACGGCCGGATGCCAAGCCAAAGGCCCCCGCCAATGGAATAACTTCGTGTAAGCTTCATATTCCAGGGGTTGCCACATTCCTAGCTTTAGTAGCCCAAAAGTAAGCAGCGCTGAGAGTCCGCCTGATATTACCCCCGGTTTCGACATCAGAGCGGATTTACCCTGCCAAAAGTCCCAGATCATACTTTCTGTGTTCTCCTGATGCGTTTATGCTGAATGTTTCTATAATTAACAATACCCAGCTCATTTGAGTCCTAGCGGCGGTTTAACAGAGTAAATGGCCCTATCAGGATGCTAGTCAGCCTTCTTCTGGTCAGAATGTTAGTTGCAGCTAGGCAGCGCAGAATCATATCGTTCATATCCAAAGTGCCCTGTGAGAGACTAGCAACAGATACCTTGTATTGTGTCCCCGCACTTACGCTCCGATACTTACGCTCCGACACTTACGTCCATACTTTTATGCCATTCATTTATGTCAGGCATTGAGTCCATGCCCCTTGCCAACGAAAAATTACAGCCTTTCTTTCACACAACCCCTGCAGACGCTTTGGGTAAACTTGTTCACCAATCAGTCACCGTAGGGGATAACACTTTTGCCATCACCTATCCTGGCGATGCTGATCAACTGTTGGATCATCCTAGTACCCACAGTGCTTTTTATGCTGATGAGTACATGCCTTACTGGGCCGAGCTGTGGCCCTCAGCGCAAATGTTGGCAGAGGTTTTGGTTCAGCAAGAGGGCCTACCGACAATTGCTTTAGAAATTGGCTGTGGTGTGGGGTTGCCTGGTGTGGTTGCCCTTTCTTTGGGGCTGCATGTGATTTTTAGTGACTACGATGAGACTGCTATGGCCTTTGCGGCCCGTAATGCAGCAGATAATGGATTTTATGATTTTGAAACACTGCCTTTAGATTGGCGAGTGCCGCCGGATTTTCAGGTGCCGCTGATTTTGGCGGCAGATGTGATTTATGAAGAGCGCAATATTGCTCCGCTGATAGGCTTTATCAAAGCCGTGCTAGCCCCTGGTGGACTGTGCTTGCTGAGTGATCCGGATCGTTCTACGAGAGGCGGCTTTTGCTATGCGCTGAAGCAGGCCAAGCTAAAAGTGACGCAGCAGCCGGTTACTGCTGATGGGCCAGCAGGACGACAGGTCAAAGGAACGGTCTATCAGATTCGACAGTAGGATTTGACAGTAGGATTCGACAGTAGGATTCGACAGTAAGGCTGGACAGTAAGGCTCGACGCATACAGGCGATGCTATACAGGTGGTCGCTGTAATCCTCTAAAAACGATCAAGCTAAATACCAGTAAAAAAAGTGCTGTAAAAAATAGGGTTGTGAAGTCGGCTGTGATTTCACTCATGCTCAAAATAGCAGGAGAGGGCAGCACACTATTGGGGCTAGTGACGAGCAATAATGTGGCGATGTTATTCGCTGCATGGGCTCCTAAGGCGAGTTCTAAACTGCGATCTTTCAGGGTGATGAAGGCAAGAAATGCGCCTACCATCCAGTAGTAGGCCATGATGCTGAATGTGCTTTCCCAGGTGTCTTGAGAGAGGACTTCTGGATTTGAGCTGTGGAGAGCCGTGAAGAGTAAAGATGAGATCACCACGGCTATCCAGTTCCCCAGGTGACTGCCGATGCCCTGTAGCAAATAGCCCCGAAAAAACAGCTCTTCTGCGGTTGTTTGGAGGGGGGTAATGAGCAGCACCATGGGGAGAAAGGCTAAAAACGCTTGGGGCTGAAAATTGAGTACAAAGTCGTTGGGTGCCCAGAAATAGTTGGCCAAAATTTGGATGAGCTGAAGGGTGAAAAAAACCGCGAAGCCTTGGCCAATGCGCATCCAGCTTATTCGTTGGGCAGGGGTGATGAGCGATCGCAAAGCTCGCCCATGAAACATTTTTACAGCCCCGTAAATGCCCAACCAAAATGCCAGAAACGGTAAGTTGTTAAAGCAGTACAGCACCGATGGGCCGACGCCGGACACTATCTGCTGAGCGCCCTTTTCTTGGGTGACTGGCAAGATCAGGGTAGTTGGATCGCCATCCAACATGACATATATCAATAAAAGACCTACGCTCACTACCCCACCGATAATTAAAAAAACAAACAGCGCAAAGAACGAACCACACAGATATCGCCACCAGTGATTTTGTCCTTGGTAGGCAAGCTGAATAAAAGGATTAGATTTACGGGTGGGCATTGGGGCTCGGCATGGGTCAGCAGGTTGAGTTATCTGCTGGCTGATGGGCTAGCTAATAGGCTATTGTTCTTCAAATAATGGCGCTCTCAAATAGTGGCCCTTTCAAATAATGGCGCTTTCAAATAATGGCGCTCTCAAATAATGGCCCTTTCAAACAATGGCCCTTTCAGAACACGACTGTCATCACAGATGGTTGACTGGTGTAGGGCTTACATCGAGGCTTGGATTTGAGCAATCTCTCGGTTGTGTTGCAATGTTTTGATCCGCTCGATAGTGCCTGTGGGAATGGCTGAAATGAGCTGTTGTGTGTACTCCCGGCGAGGCCGACGGTAAATATCTTCAGCAGGGCCAATTTCTTCGATGCGGCCGTCGTTCATCACCATGATGCGATCGCTCATAAACTTGACCACGCCTAAATCATGGGAAATAAAGATATAGGTGAGCTTAAACTCCTCCTGCAGCTCTTTGAGTAAATTGAGGACCTGGGCCTGTACCGATACATCTAAAGCGGATACTGACTCGTCACAGATAATAAATTTGGGATTTAGCGCTAACGCCCTAGCAATGCAAACCCGCTGCCGTTGCCCGCCCGAAAATTCATGGGGAAAGCGGTTGATGGCCGCTGGCTCGAGGCCGACACGGGAGAGGAGATATTCAATCCGTGCTTTTAGATTGCGGCGGCCTTGGCTGATGCCGTGAATGCGTAACGGTTCTGCGATCGCAGCACCAATGCTCATGCGAGGATTGAGCGAACTATAGGGATCTTGAAAGATAATTTGCATCTCACGGCGGCGCTTACGCAACTGCCAGCGCCCCATTTGGGTGAGATCTCGCCCTTCAAACCAAACCCGTCCACTGCGAGGCTTAATCAGTTGCAAAAGGGCTCGGCCCAGGGTGGTTTTCCCACAGCCTGACTCACCGACCAAGCCAAAGGTTTCACCCTTGTACACCTGAAAAGACACATCGTTTACCGCCATCACATAGCGCTCTACCCCACCAAAAATACCGGGTATCGGGTAGCCTACCTTGAGATTCTCCACCGTTAGCAATGGGCCTTTATCTTCTAACCCCTCCAGCCGAATCTGCATTTCTCGCGGGCTGATTTCTAAAATCGGTGGTAGGCCAGGGCCATAGTCGCTGCGAGGTTTGGCCTGTATCACCATCTTGCCATCGCTGTTGGGTCGCTCTTCCATGTAGTCGGCCACGGTGGAGAGTTGCCGCAAGCGGCGGTTAGGCTGGGGGCGGCAGGCTAACAGGCCCTGGGTATAGGGATGGGTAGGCCGTTCAAAAATATCTAATACTGGCCCGGTTTCGACCACTTGGCCGCGATACATCACCGCGACATGATCCGCAATTTCAGCGATGATGCCCAAATCGTGGGTAATGAAAATCATAGACATGCCCCGGCGATCGCGCAGTTCGCGCAACAGATCTAGAATGGTTGCCTGGACAGTGACATCTAAAGCGGTCGTTGGCTCGTCGGCAATCAACAATGATGGATTAGACGAGAGTGCCATCGCGATCATCATGCGCTGAATTTGTCCCCCCGAAAGCTGATGGGGGTAGCGATCAAGCATGGCGTATTTGCGCCGTTTGACTTCGCGGCTGATAGTCCCCGCATGGTCGGTATCCAATTCTGCGGCGATTTGCTCAGACAAGGCTTGGTCGGTCGCTAGCAGCTTGACCTCTTGCAGTTGAACAATAGCCAACTCACGAGCAGCTTTTTTAGATATTTTTTGATGTTGACGAATCGCCTCAATGAGCTGAAATCCGCAGGTGTAAACTGGATTTAGCGAACTCATCGGCTCTTGGAAAATCATCGCTACTTGACCGCCGCGATAATGTCTGAGCTTGTGTTTGGGCACTTTGAGTAGGTCTACTGGCAGGGTATTTTCATGGCCTGCGCTGCTCCCTTGTAATAAAATCTGACCGCTCGTTACTTTCCCCGGCGGGTCAGGCACGAGCCCCATGACTGCTAGCGCTGTGACTGATTTGCCTGATCCTGATTCACCGACGATGCCAATGGTCTGCCCTTGCTGAAGCTGAAAGGACACATGATTGACGGCCACAATACTGGTGTTTTCGGTGGCGAACTCAACCGTTAAACCTTGGACATTTAAAATAATGTCGCTAGGGGCATCAGCAGCGGTATCGTGGTTATCTCCATTGGCGGCATCACGGATGGAATCATTCATAGGGAGAATGTAAACCTACAGGCAGGGTGATCACAATTAGCAAGCATCATATCAGCGATACCCCGTTCTGGCATTTTTAATGGCATCTTTAATAGATAACGCCTTGCACAAATAATGATTCAACTTGCGATCGCTGTTTCTATTGTCATCATCGGCTCAGCCCTGTGCTCTGGCACAGAAACTGCCCTGCTGTCTGTACCTCTTCTGCGAGCAAAACAAATCGCCCAAGGCGAGCCAAATCGTAAACCGAGTCCGGCTGCGATCGCTCTGCTGAGTATTCGCCAACATGTCAGCCGCCCCATTGCCACCATCGTCGTTCTCAACAACATCTTTAACATCGTCGGCAGTATCGTCGTCGGTCGCATCGCTGCCGATCTATTCGGTAATGCAGGTCTTGGCATTTTTTCAGCCGCACTGACTTTTTGTATCATTCTCTTCGGCGAAATATTGCCTAAAACCATTGGTGAACGCTACGCCGAAAGAATTAGCCTCACAGTCGCTATTCTGGTCAGGGGGGCCACCCTACTATTTACCCCCTTGATCTGGCTGCTAGAGCATATCACTGCGCCACTGACCAAAGGCAGCAAGCGCCCCATCACCGATGAATCTGAAATTAAGCTGCTGACCATCCTCGGCTATCAAGAAGGTTTGATTGAAGATGATGAAGTTGAAATGATTGACCGCGTCTTTCGGCTCAATGATCTCAAGTCAGCCGACATCATGACACCCCGTGTCGCCATTACCTTTATTTCCGGAGATGCCATTCTCCAAGACATTCAAGCTGAAATCATTAACTCCCAGCACACCCGCATCTTAGTGATTGGCGAAGATCTTGACCATGTGATTGGAGTTGCACTTAAAGCAGAATTACTAACGGCTTTGGTTCAGGGCAAAGGTGATGCTCCGATTAAAAGCCTGATGCGCCAAGTCCACTACGTACCTGATACCGAGCGCACGGATAGTTTGCTCAAAACCTTTCAATCTTTGCGTGAACATCTCATGGTAGTCGTTGATGAGTACGGCGGCGTCTCCGGGGTTGTGACCCTGGAAGACACCCTAGAGGTACTCACTGGTGAAATCGTCGATGAAACCGATCGCAATGTAGACTTGCAGGCGTTTGCTCGCCAACGGCAGAAGAGCATTTTGCGGCGCAGTGGCTTTCGCAAGCTCAAAGTTCCCCAACGTGATGCTCCGGCAAAAGAAGCTTCCGAACCAGGATGATGCTGAACCAGAATGATGCTGAATCTGGATAAATAGATATGTTAACTGCGCAACAGGGTGTCTAATCGGCAGGGTGTCTAATCAGCAGGGTGTCTAATCAGCAGGGTGTCTAATCAGCAGGGTGTCTAGTCAGCCGTAGAGTCTGCCGGTTCAGCAGGAGTTGGCTCAGAATCAGTCGATGCAGCATCAGTTGATTCTGCAGATTTCGCCTTAGCCAGCTTTTCTTGCTCGCGTTTGGCTTTTTTCTTTTTCTCGGCCTCAACCATATCCTTCATTACCGCTTGAGCCTGAGCCATTTTTTCTAAGTTGCTCCGATAGAGTTCAACGTCTTTGAGCAGCAGCTCATGGTTGAATCCTAAATTTTCAGCTAGCTCATTTAGCAGGGCTTCGCGCTTGTCTTTGTCTTTGAGCACGTCACCATCAATGGATTCGACAATGTTGTATAAGCCTGTGGTAAAGAGACGGCTGTACTTGAATTTTGGATTGGTAATGACTTGGTGCAGATTGCTTTTGAGTGCATCTCCGCCGTTGGTTTTCGCCTCTTCTAGCAAAGATTTGAACGCGTCTATCGACGCCACGTTTTGGGCGGCTGCCAGGATTGCTTCGGCATCCCGGCGGTATTGACCTGGATCTGCCCCAACAGCTTGAATAATGGCTGAGTAAATCGATTGTTTATCTGATTCGGGTTCATAACCTGTCATAAAGCGGTCGAAAACGCTGACTACCCCTAATGCATAGATGGCGTCATAGACAAAATCGACATTGACCAAGAGCAGATGTGTTTCTACCATCAGCTCTTCAACCACACGGCGATAGATCGCATTAATGGGGCGAGTATGCGTGCTATAGAAAGCTCGCTTTGTATCTGAAACCGTGCGGACGTTATTCACAAGTAAACGCTCTTCTTTTAATACGCTTTGCCAACTAATTGTTACGCTTCTCAGCCGCTTTGCCAAGCGGTTCATGGCCGAAGTCGGTGAAGATCTTAAGAAAGTGGGAATCAAAAAAACAGTCGATCACGAGTCGATCACTGTCTGTGTCGCGTTTATTCGGTGCTAATCTTGGTAGGCTCTGATTAAGCGCTGTTGAAACAGCCAGCGTGCTTACGCTGACTCTAGCGATTGGTTTTTAAGCGACTTTGTTGGGCTGAGGTTATGGCTGATTCTCCTTTAGAAACCCTAGCAACTTACCTATCGGGTGAATTTGACAATCAAGCCCAAGCCGCGGCTGAACCCGCTTGGTATGTGCACCTAAGACTTTGGCAAAGAGCTGTGCCTAGTTTGTGCGATCGCAATACCTACACGCTATTTATCGAACAGGCTAATGGGGTTACTCAGCAGCCGCCCTATCGGCAGCGCATTTTAAAAATTTTTTCAGCGCCGATTTCAGCCTCAACCCCTCTACAAAAGGGCGAGTCAGGCCAGTTGACGGGCCAGTTGACGGGCCAGTTGACGGGCCAGTTAATGGGCCAATATTTTGCCTTGGTCAATCCGTTGAAATTTCGTGGCGCAGGCGCTGATCCTTATTTGCTGGCGTCTATGTCGTCTAGTGATTTGATAAGTTTGCCAAACAGCGGCGCAAAGATTGCCTATAAGCCGGTTGAATCAACTGCTGGCTATTGGTTTCAAGCGGCCCTAAAAGACGGGCAATATTGCTCGTTTGAATATGCTGGTCAACGACGATACGTTTATCTAGGGTTCGATATTGGGCCAAAGCAGCCCTTTGCCTGTGGGGATGAATCGACCATAGAGATGCTGACCTATGACAAAGGTATAGACCCCGACACAGGTCGAGGTCTGTGGGGTGCTTTGATGGGGCCGTTTCAAATGCTTAAACAGGTAAGCTATGAGATTTGAGTTTAGAGCTGGAGTTTGCCGTCCAATCGCCAACCTTGCTCAGCGCTAGCCTGATAGGCTGCTGATGGGTTAAGCGACAGCGGCTTTGAGCGGTGCACTCAGTGCTTCCTCCTCAGTTTCATATATCTCGAAGACGGAGTCCATCATGGTGACTTCAAAAACTAGTTTGGCTTCGGGGTGTACATTACAAATGCGGAAACTGCCGTCGATTTGTCGGCATCACGCATACCTGCGACCAGAGATGTGAGGCCAGAGCTATCGATAAAGTTGACTTCGCTAAGGTTGATTAAAATGTGGGGGCTCTCTTCAGAGATAGCTTCCTGCAGCTTGAGACGAAACTGCCAAGCTGTGGTGATATCTAGTCGCCCAAAGGGGGCCAAAATTACAACCTGATCGCCCTGAGGGTTCGTAAAATTGCGCTGCTCCATGTTGTTGTTGCCACTCTTTGTTAATTAAGATCGCATGATCGCTTGACGGTTTATTGGCAAGCGTCTATGACCTTTAGAGTGCCCACCGGTTATGGGAGCGTTACTAAGGGCATACCCGTAGAACATCCGGCCACAGAACCTATGGCCAAGAAATACAGTAGAGGCCAACCGGCCTCTACTGGTGACAAAATGTGGTAAGGGCGGCTACATTTGCGCCCAGTCTTGCGGTTTTAGAAAGACGTCGTACAGCTTAGCTTCAGGGCTACCTGCTTCGGGTTCATAACTGTACTCCCAGCGCACCATGGGCGGTAGCGACATCAGGATAGACTCTGTGCGGCCATTAGTCTGTAGCCCAAAGAGGGTACCTCGATCGTAAACCAAGTTGAACTCTACGTAGCGGCCTCGTCGATAGAGCTGGAAGTCGCGTTCTCTGTCGCCGTATTCAGTGGTGGCTCGCTTTTCGACAATGGGAATGTAAGCCGGTAGAAAGGCATCGCCGCAGTCGATGGCGAAGCTAAAGATTTCTTCCCAAGTCCGTTTAGGTGCGTTGCCTGCTTGCTGACTGTACAGGGCGGCAGGGCCATCTTGGTTGTGGCCGCGGTAAAGGTCGCCGCGCTGGCCGTTTTGGTAGTCAAAAAAGATGCCGCCAACCCCTCTAGGCTCGTTGCGGTGGGGGAGATAGAAGTACTCATCGCACCAGCGCTTGAAGTTAGGATAGTACTGAGGGTTGTGGCGATCGCACGTGGCTTTTAAGGTGCGATGAAAATGAATGACATCTGCTTCGTTGGTGTAGTAAGGCGTCAGATCGATGCCGCCGCCAAACCACCAAACTGGGCCAGCCTCAAAATAGCGGTAGTTGAGATGAACGGTGGGCACGTAAGGATTGCGTGGATGCAACACCATAGAGGTGCCCGTAGCATAGAACTGATGGCCTGCGGCCTCAGGCCGTTTGCCCAAAATAGACGGCGGTAGTTTATCGCCCCATACTTCTGAAAAGCCAACGCCACCCTGCTCAAAAATATTGCCTTGCTTCATCACCCGAGAGCGGCCGCACCCCCCTCAGCACGCTCCCAAGTATCTTCTTGAAACTTGCCTGTGCCATCGACGGCTTCGAGCTTCTGACAGATTCTATCTTGTAAGCCTTTAAAGGCTGCGCTGACACGAGCGCGGGAGTCTTTGGGGGGTAGGTTTGGATCGCGCTCGGTGGTTGGATCGCTCAAGTTCTCTGCTAGGTCTTGTGTGAGAGGCTCTAGGCGAACAGCCTTTGTCGGGGAGAAAGTCATAGGGATCAAATAACTATCTAAAGCAGTCGGATAAGCTGAATTGAGCTTTACGTGAAGTCAGCAATTCAAACAGTCCTAATAGTAGTCAAACACGATTTGGAAGCGTTGATTGCTTTTGCGTAATAGAGCGTGACAATCTGTGATAATTTTCCTTGAGCAGCCCTATCGCTAGATTTTTTAGAGATAGCCCAATGCAATCATCGCCCAATGCAAGGCGCAATCTTAGCAGTTTTATGCGTTTTAGGTTGGTTGCAGGGTAGGTAGGTTGGTTGCAGGGTAGGTTTGTTTGCAGGGTAGGTTTGTTTGCAGGGTAGGTTTGGTTGCAGGGTAGGTTGATTGCAGGCGCAATTCTAGTATCGCAACACTTCTGATGTCGCAACACTTCTAAGATCGCCATAATGAGATCGTCTAATGTCTCAAGCTGATGTCGTCAGATTTTTTCTATAGCTCTATAACATTTTGATAAGGGCCCTGAGCCAAGGGCGATGACGATGAAAGTCCGTCTTTGCTGGAATGCAGGTGTTTAGCGGATGTCATCATCTGTCTGGCGTGGGAAGTCAACCCTTGATTTGATCGTTTAAGCTGAAGGATAGCCTGCCTACGGATTGACTCTACTCTATTGGGTCGATCGCTACAGCAAGTTTGGGTAGGCCACCGCCGTCACCCCCTGATGATTTGGCCATGATGATTTGGCTCCAGCAACATCGAAGACATCGCATAAAGCTTGCGCTGAGGCGTTTTTGGTCTCGTCTTGGGGCCGGATTTGCAGCCCAGAATGAGGCCAAGATTACGGCCAAGACTGTTACGGCCAAGACTGTTACTGCCAAGACTGTGCGATCGCGCGCGCAAGGTCTATGGGACGATGCCAATTCTAAAGAGAGCAATTACTGGGCCATCAGCACCGCCTCGGCTGAGACCCTTTGGCAGATGGTGACCAACCTTGCCGACATTGCTTCATGGCATCCGCTAATTGGCTCAACCAACGCCCCTCGCGGACAACGAGCCAAGCCAGGGCTCATTTACCGAGTCTGCAGCCGGTACTTTCCGCTCTCTACCCAAGTATTTGTCGAGCGGGTGCTACCGGGTGAGTTGCTGAGCATTCGTCTTTTCCGCTGCCAGGACTACAAGAGCGAGTGACCTATCGCATTGTTTCTACCTTATGCGGTACCTGCGTACTCTATTCCATGACACTCAGTGGTTGGCTCTCGCCCTTAGCTTGGCTGATGCTCAAGCCCCAATCTGGCCGGGTGACAGCGGCTTTGGTTGAGGCTGCAGAGCAAGTATCTTTGCGACCTTGTGCTGCCACACAGCGATTGCACCATTTGCCCTATCGGGATATCTTTTGAGTTCATCCGAGTTCATCGTTGAACTTATAACTGGTGAGATATTGGTGATATTCTCCAGCCATATCTTTGCAGAAGTTTGAGCAGAAGTTTGAACAGTCAGGAGCGTTGAGCGTTAGTATTTTGAAGGGTAAGTGCTTATGCCAATGCCCTGTTTTGCCAATGCCCCATGCCGCCAACGCATAAAACCCAACGCATAAAACCCAACGCACAAAACAATGATCAAAACGCTCGACACCGCATCAGTTTTAGAAGTGCTTAAGCCTGTTCAAGATCCGGAACTGCAGAAAAGCTTAGTCGCGCTAAATATGATTCGCAATGTCAGGGTAGATAACGGGCAGGTGAGCTTTACGCTAGTGCTAACCACACCCGCTTGCCCCCTGCGTGAATTCATTGTCGAAGACTGCGAAAAGGCGGTGAAAACCTTGCCCGGTGTGGAAAACGTAGAGATAGAGGTGACCGCTGAAACGCCTCAACAGAAAGCATTGCCAGATCGCACAGGCATTGACGGGGTAAAAAATATCTTTGCTGTGACCAGTGGCAAAGGCGGTGTGGGTAAAAGCACAGTGGCTATCAATATCGCCGTAGCTCTGGCAAAAACAGGCGCAACCGTTGGCCTCATTGATGCAGATATTTATGGCCCGAACGCACCTACCATGATGGGCCTGAGTGAAGCCAATGTCATTGTCCGTGATCAAGATGGTGAGCAGGTCTTGGAACCGGCCTTTAACCATGGGGTAAAAATGGTGTCCATGGGGTTTTTGATTGATAAAGATCAGCCTGTAGTGTGGCGTGGCCCGATGTTGAACGGGGTGATTCGTCAGTTTCTGTATCAGGTGCAGTGGGGCGAGCTAGATTACTTGGTGGTGGATATGCCGCCTGGTACGGGGGATGCGCAACTGACGTTGGCTCAGGCCGTGCCCATGGCAGGTGCAGTGATTGTGACGACGCCTCAAACAGTGGCACTAGCGGATGCACGGCGTGGTTTGAAAATGTTTGAGCAGCTCAATGTCCCAATTTTGGGCCTCGTGGAAAATATGAGCTATTTCATTCCGCCGGATATGCCAGATAAGCAATACGCTATTTTTGGTTCAGATGGTGGCGAGCAGGCGGCAGGTGAATTAGGGGTAACGCTACTGGGTAAGGTTCCCTTGGAGATGCCTGTGCGAGAAGCCGGAGACATAGGGTTGCCGATTGTGCTCTCTCAGCCTGAGTCAGCCTCGGCGACGGCCCTGATGGACATTGCCAAAAAGGTAGCAGCTAAAATTTCGGTCGCTGCGTTAATCTAGGCTTGAATTTTAACGTTTTATAGAGTTTGCCATGACTTCCTATTCTCCCCATTCGATGGTGCAAAGGCGCTGGAAAAGTTTGCTGCAAGGTTGGCAGGGGGTCGACTGGCTGTTGTTTGTTTTGCCGATTGGGGTCACGATTTTTGCCAGCATTTTAATTAGCAGTACTCAAAAGTACATTGGCGAAAGCGGATTTGCGGTTAACCACTTGCTGATAGGTGCTACGGGTATGGCTGTGGCACTTTGGATGGCCCGTAGTCGTTATGAAATTTTGCTCCAGTGGCGATGGATTATTTACGCGGCAACGATTGCTTCGTTGATTGCTGTGATGGCGATAGGGACTGAGGGCTTGGGCGCTCAGCGCTGGATTACGATTTTGGGCTTTAATGTTCAGCCTTCTGAATTTGCCAAGCTTGGGGCGATTGTCACTTTGGCAGCGACGCTAAAAGATCCAGATGCTTCCACGCTATTTGGCATGATCAAGGCTTTGGCGATTACATCTGTGCCTTGGGCGTTGGTCTTTTTGCAGCCTGATTTGGGGACTTCTCTGGTATTTGGCGCGATTACGTTAGGGATGCTCTATTGGAGTGGCACGCACCCAGGCTGGCTAGTTTTGATGATTTCACCTCTGGTGTCAGCCATTTTATTTAGTGTGTATGTGCCTGTATGGATTGGCTGGGTTGTGTTGATGGGGATAGTTGCCTATCGCTCATTGCCTTGGTGGGCACTGTCGAGCGGGGTGATTGCGACGGTGGTGAACTTGGTCTCGGGTAAGCTGGCCTCGGTGATGTGGGGAGTGTTAAAGGACTACCAAAAAGACAGGCTGATTTTATTTTTAGATCCTGATAAAGATCCGTTAGGGGGAGGCTATCACCTGATTCAGTCGCGGATTGCGATTGGTGCAGGTGAATTATGGGGACGAGGGCTATTTCACGGGACGCAAACGCAGCTAAGTTTTATTCCTGAGCAGCATACCGATTTTATTTT
>JAAUPS010000365.1 GCA_012033015.1 Phormidesmis sp. RL_2_1 | reverse complement strand
GCGGTAGCCTTGGCGGACGATTGTTGACATTATTTAGGAGGCAGCACAGTTGGGGGGAGCGATCCTTGCAATCCAGCCATCATAAATTTTGCCCCCACCGATACCAATTGCGGTGGTAGAGGCAGTATATTAGGCGGTCTGATTGGCAATATTCTCGGCAATAGTAATGGCGGTAACGGTGGGATATTTGGCACTATCTTCGATGTCGTCGGGGCTGAACTGGGTCTGCCCAGTGAGATAGTTGGCGTTGTCACAGGGAAAAACAGCATCGAAGAGATCTTTGAAGGAATTCTAGACGATGCTTTAACTGAAGTGGGACTTAAAACTGAGCCAAGCACAGTTGGAGCAGGCGGAATTCCCACTTATGACTCTCTTATGGATTCGTTAACAATCAGTAGTGCCGGAAATGTCGGGCAAGCAACCGGTGGACTACTAACGCCTAACGTGATTGGAAGCTTGATAAACCCAACGCTAAGCATGAGCGCATTAACAGATGTTGTTAGTGGTCGGGTTGTTAGCGCTGAAGGTCAAGACATGGCGTTTGCCCGCCAAGCAGCGGGCAAAACGGTGACGGAAACATCTGCGCAGATGGGGCAGCTCACTGACATGATCAGTCAAGCCCACGTCGCGGTTGCTGAAACTATAAACGGGGCAGTAATGGAGCAGACATCAACGCAGGATACGCTTAAAGTGGCATTGACAGGAATCAATACGCTGAATGCCAAAGCCACTGAGTTTGATAGCATTGCGGCTAGCCAACGGGCACTCTCGAATCAAATGGAAGCGATTAGTCTAGATGTCGCGCAAGAGATGAATGCGAGTTTAGCCGTTGGTGGCATGAGTGCGGCGTTGACGAATAAGCAAGTGCAGAAGACAGCTCAAGAGCAGATGGCAGCTAGAGCGTCACTCGAAAGCGAATACGGAGTCGGCGTCAGAACGTTCGGGGCGATGCGATGATAGATATTTTCTCGTTTGATCTAATCTCTTCTCTTGATTTATCTCATGTGGGCGCAACGCTGGCCCAATTCGTGCCAGCAGAGCCATCTCCATCGACTACAGTGGTTTCGCCTGAAGAAGTGCAGGAATGCCTAGACACCATTTTCTCGCCGGATAACGCGGCGCTATCTTGCGGAAACATGATGAGCTTAAGGTCAGCTCAAGCGTGGGATGCAATTTGGAATGAAAAGATTAGGAACGTTAGCCCTGAATTCGTCGCGACCATGAATATCTCTCGCTATATCGCAGGGCCAGCAGTCGCGCTGTGGGCGATTGACGCGCTTAAAAATTTCGGGCGCAATGGCCTATCCGAAACGTGGCCTAGATTTATAGCAATGGTAGTTTTAATCGGCGTACTGTACGGGAACAACGCAGCCGTTGCCAGAAATACAGTTCTAATGGCTAGATCCCTCATTAACTATCAGAACAGTCAAATACTTGAACTCGCCAATGCCGGAAACCAGTACGAGAGTAAGCTTGAGGAATTGGCTGACTACGGAATAGTAGAGCGAAACATCGTAGGCTACCGGGAGCAGTGTAACGGGATCACTAATAATTCTGAAATGCTCGACTGTTTGACGAATGCCGAAGTCATTGCAGACGCAGCTTTGCAAAACTATTATGATAAGCATCCTGCCGGGAAGTTTGGGGCGAGGCTTGAGCGGTTCGCCCAGAAGCTCATCAAAGAGCCCAAAGATTTTGTAGCAGGCGTACTTGGAGAAGGCGCAGCTATTGGCGCAGGTGCTGCGGTGGCTGGGCCAGTCGGAGCAGCCGTTGTCGGTGGGGTTGTGCTGATAGGCAAAGTTGCCAATTCAGCCGTTACAGCCGCGTCGTCTGGCATTTTGGCGAATATGAATAGCATTACTCAACATATTGTTGAGGCATCGTGGCTGTTTACGGCGGTGACGCTTCCAATTCCGCTAGCGTTAGCTTTTTATCCAGCCACAAGAGGGACGCTAACCGGGTGGACAATCGGTTTTTTGTCTTTAGGACTGTTCAAAATCAACCTAAATATAGCTTCCAGTCTAATTGTCGGGATGATTTACGAACGCGGCCCCGGCGAGCCGATTTTGGATCTGGCTTTGCTGTCAGTGGGTGTAATCGCGATGGCTTTGGTCATGACAGCAGGTGGCGGAATGGCCATCTTTGTCGCACTAACCAGCGCGATTTCTAGCGCGACGTTCGGAATTGTAAATTTGACGGCTAAGAGGTCAGCTTAAGAGGAAACCATGTCAGTATTTAACAGTGTAAGAAGTTCCGTTGGTGCCCCCGCTAGAAGTACTGGCCAGTCTAAGGTCTTGTTTTTGCTGCTAGTGTCAATTGGGCTATCGATCCTCGGTATATTTCTGTCGTTTGTTAATGTTCTATACACGAGAAGCATCACTAATAAAGAGTTCCCTACGTTGGTTCAAACCACTAATGGGGAAACGATTGAAATAGGATTTGAAGAGCCACTGTATCGCTCTCCTGAAACGATTAAGAGATACGTCGATAACACGCTTTATCATCTGATGACAATGACATCATTCGCACCAGGTGATGATCGCATATCTCTACTAGACCCTAGTAGAGACAGAGCACCGAGTATGAAGGTTGACGGTGGAGGCGAGATCACTCAAGGCGCATGGCTAGCCAGTGAATCGTTGGCAGGCAAGTTCGCAGACGAATTCAAAATTAAACTGGCCGATATGACCCCCCCGACCGTTTTCAATGGGACTGAAGAGATAATCCTCAAAATCAACTACATTGAGGAGCCAGTCGAGATAGAAAGCGGTACATGGGAAGTCAGCGTTATTGCTGACTTGAAAGTTTTCACATTAGGCAAGCGTCCAGGCGATATAAAAATTGAGACTTTGCCATTCAATAAAGTTGTCACGGTCAGGGCGGTAAGTTCGCCTTATCTGCACGATGTAGAAAACTTTGGAGAGCTTGCTGTTGCCCTCAATCGAGTTCAGCAAGCAGGATTACAGATTACAGATATAAAGGATATGTCTTTAGTTAGATAGAGGAATTATTATGTTAAAAAACAATGATCGCAGCCCAGTCTACTTAGAAGACGATACCGCTACCTGTTTTTCCGATAGACACAATTTTCAAACGCTAGACTATACGAATCAGAAGAAAGTAAATGAGTTTTTAGAAGGAAACAATACCGAAGCCGGTAAACAACCGCTTGCTAAGAATCCGTGGGTACGAATTGGGATCGCAGTCGCTTTTATTGCTTTTACGTTAGGTTTCGGTGCTTTGTTTATGCTCGGTGGCGATAAGCCTAAAGAAATTGCCGATACCGAACCAGAAACTCAGGAAGAAGTGTTAACTCTCAGCTTGAACCGCGAAGAAATAGCACCGTCTAGTCAGACTGCTGGTCAGAGTGAAGAGGTTGACGTGATGAAGGCACGGTTAGCTCTCATGGAACAGCAGTTGGCTCTATCTCAGATTGAGCGTGGCGAAAAACCGAACCCAGAACCTGAGCCTAGAGCTGTATCCAGTCGTACTGCGTCATCTTCAACCGCTGCCACCAGGTCTACCCCTCCTCCTACGACTAGACCGATTAGTCGTGTGAATACAACCAGACAGCCGCCGTCACCACCTGCTACTAGAACTGTCACGAGAACCGTCAGTGCTCCGGCGAGGCCAATCCCGCAGCGGACTGCTCCAACACCGGTTGCTAGGCCCTCCCAGCCGATTTCTACTTTCGAGCCAGTTGACCCACAAGCCGAATGGGAAAAAGCGTCTAATGCAGGCGTTATAGGAGTAATGCCCGCTCCACCATCACCGATTGAAACAGATGTATCTGGTGTTGAAGCACCCGAAAGGCTGTATCAGCTAAAGTCGGCAACGCCTACGGCTGAGCCTGCTTCCTATTCGGAGCCGGTTGCTAGTAGTAGCTTGGGACCTAAAGGTGTGCCGGGGCTGTACGATGAAGCACCGTCTGCCGCTGTCGTCCCAATGGGACAGTCGGTAAGAGCCACTGTCGATACTGCTATCACATGGATCGATGGAAATGACCAATTTATGATTCAGCTTGATGAACCCATTTTAGATGCGGATGGCTTCGTAGCCATTCCTGTTGGGGCGTACCTGATAGCCCAGCCTGTTAGTGTCGATGGCGAAACGGGTCTCGCAGAAGTCGCTGTAGTTGGAGCGGCTATTGGTAACGAAGTTATTGAACTTGACTACAGAACAATTTCAGTTACCGGCGCGAACGGCGATCCTCTAATCGCGGATAGATACGGCGATGTCGGTGGCGAATATGCCTCGAACGATGTAGAGATGTTTCTGATTGGGGCAATCGGT
>JAAUPS010000147.1 GCA_012033015.1 Phormidesmis sp. RL_2_1 | reverse complement strand
GTGGGACGGCGATTGGGACGGCGAGCTGGGACGGCGATTGGGACGGCGATTGGGATTGAGTTTTGTGAGAATGGCGGTGGGCCTGGCGGCAGTGCTAGCGATCGCACTACTTGCAAGCTGTAATACCGGCGATATAACGGCTCGCCTACCGCCCTGCGTCGATAGCTACTGCGACTGCAGCGACTTCATTAATCAGCCCTTGGCTCAAGCGGTGCTCACCGCCTTTAAAACAGACGTCAATGGGCTAGATCGAGATGGCAACGGGCAAGCCTGTGAAAGTTTACCCCCAGTAGCAGTGAGCTTAGATGCCGCGACTTACTTTTCCAATAGCGAGCACTTGACGTTGGGCAATCCGAGTAATGCCAACCCGGATAATCTCAATAACTTGCTGGTTGAGCGGGCGCAGTATGCCCTCTCGTACAGTCAGGCGCGCAATGTGCTGAACTGGGCCAGTTGGCGAGTAGGCAAACGCTGGCTAGGATCGAGCGATCGGCAGGATGATTTTCGCCCAGATGGCGCTTTGCCTAAAGGGGTGTATCAGGCGACACCAGGAGAGTATCGGCGCAGCGGCTATGACCGAGGTCACATGGTGCCATCAGGCGATCGCACAGCCAATGTCAAAGACAATTCGCTGACTTTTTTGATGACCAATATTTTCCCGCAGGCCAGCGAAAATAACCGGGGAGCTTGGCGCGAACTAGAAGAATATGGCCGCGACTTGGTGTATCAGCAGGGTAAATCGCTGTATGTCATCGGTGGCATATATGGCGATCAGGGGAAAGTAGGCCGCGTCACGGTACCGGGCCGCATCTGGAAAGTGATGGTGGTATTAGATAACGAAAACGATCAGGTGACGCGACGAACAACGGTGATTGCGGTGGATATGCCAAATCGCGATCGCATCGCCCCCGACTGGCAAACCTACCGCACCACAATTGATCGCATCGAAATTGCCACTGGCTACAACCTGCTCTCAGACGTTCCAGAAGATATTCAGGCCGCTCTAGAGAGCCATTAGCCTCAGCGCCATCAGCTCAGCGCCATTGCAGCCCGTTCAAAAGTCAAGATACGGACATATCCACGCTATTTAACGCAAAGGCATCGAAAATTCGCATCACCTGGGTATGCTCTTTACCGAAACCATACTTTTTGTCCGCGAATCATCTTGTACTGTGGACAAACTACCGTTGCCGCTCACTCATACCTATGACCGTTATTGCAGCCCGCAAAAACTCCGACGCTATCATTTTCGCTGCCGACTCTTTAATTTCAGATGGATACGTCCGCTCAACCGACGCTGACATGGTGCACAGCAAACTGTTCCAACACAACAGTATGATCATTGGCACGACCGGCTACTGCTACGAAGGCACCCTGATGGAGCTTTTCAGTCGTAATCATAAACCCGTAGATGCCGCTCGCCTCAGCATTATTGACTTCCTCATAGAATTTCGAGAGTGGGTAAGCAAAAAAGACAGTGGCTATAAACCTTCCAATGGATTTTTAATCGCTTTTGAGAGCAAAATATTTTGCGTATACGGCGGCCTCGAAGTGTACGAAGTACCCCAATTTGAAGCGATTGGTGCAGGCAAGGACTTTGCTAAGACCGCGCTTTATTTAGGGCATACCCCGCGTGAAGCGGTCGAAGTTGCCTGCAAACTCTCCCTACACTGTAGTGAACCGATTTCCGAAATTTCGGTGGCGCTTTAAGTTTCAACCAGCGTCGTTTTGACCCTGCCATACTGCCATCAGGGGCATAGCCCAAGATGGCGACACTGACGGTCACCTCACCGCAGCAATACACCTGTAGTTGCGAAAAATGGGCGCTGAGAAACTGCTTCAACGTTTGTAAGCGAGAGATATGCGCCTTGTCGTCGTCAGTGTGCCAGCTTTGGGGAGCCACTGCTCGCCCAAAAAAATCCTCTATATCTCTCGTTTTCACGGCATTGTCAGAAAACTGCTCAGGTGGACAGGCTAACACTTGTCGAACCGTAGAATCGATATCTAAACTATCTTTTGCTGCAGCGCCTAGGGCTGATTGAGATTGCCAAACCACCGTGATAGGATAGTCCGCCTCGCTGCTCCACCACAAATCATCGCAAGCGGCCTCTAATTGGGTTTTCAGCTCGTCGGCGTTGGTCATTGATATCATCTATATCTACTTCCTTATTAATTTAGCCTTTCACTGGTGATGCGCATTCTCCTTTGGTTTCGCAATGATCTTCGTCTCCATGATCATGAACCACTGTATCGAGCCTTGAAACAAAAAGCCGAGGTTATTCCGCTCTATTGCTTCGACCCGCGTCAGTTTGGCCAAACAACGTTGGGCTTTCAAAAAACAGGGGCCTATCGAGCCCAGTTTTTAATCGAAACGGTGGCTGACTTACGACAATCCCTGAGGGCTAAAGGCAGCGATTTGCTCCTGCGGTTCGGCCCGCCAGAGGAAGAAATTCCGGCGCTAGTTGAGCGATCGCAGTTGAGGCGGTGTACTGGCATCAGGAAGTTACCCCCGAAGAAACGGCTGTCGAGCGAGCCGTTGAACATTCACTCAACCGGCTCAACGTCAGCTCGAAGCGCTATTGGGGAGCCACACTTTACCATCCTGACAATCTGCCGTTTGAGATTGAGAACCTGCCAGACGTCTTCACCCAGTTTCGTCGGGCTGTTGAAAAAGAGACTCAAGTCTGGCCAGCTTTTGCCATCCCTGATGCGCTGCCAGCGTTGCCGCCCAAGATCGGCGCAGGTGAGGTGAGTAGGGGGGAGCTACCGACGCTCGCTGATTTGGGATTAGTAGCGCGTCCGCTAGATCCTCGGGGCGTGTTGGCTTTTCAAGGAGGGGAAACTCAAGCTTTCGCGCGTTTGCAGCACTATTTTTGGCAGAGCGATCGCATACAGGTTTATCAAGAAACACGCAATGGCCTGTTAGGGGCAGACTACTCCTCCAAATTTTCGCCTTGGCTAGCCAACGGGAGCCTTTCGCCTCGGCAAGTGTATCAAGAGGTGCAGGCATACGAGCAGCAGCGGCGAAAGAATGACTCGACCTACTGGATCATTTTTGAGCTGACATGGCGAGATTATTTTCGGTTTATCTGTGCGAAATATGACCGCAGGGTGTTTTACAAAGGGGGCATTCGCGGCCTATCGATCGCATGGCAACAGGACTGGCCAAGGTTTGAGCAATGGCGAGTCGGTGAAACCGGTTATCCGTTAATTGATGCCAATATGAAAGAAATTGCCGCCACCGGATTTATGTCTAACCGAGGGCGGCAAAATGTGGCCAGCTTTTTGACAAAAAATTTGGGGCTAGATTGGCAAATGGGGGCGCAGTGGTTTGAGTCTGTGCTGATTGACTATGACGTCTGTAGCAATTGGGGCAACTGGAACTACGCAGCCGGTGTGGGCAATGATGCCAGAGGCTTTCGATATTTCAATATTGCCAAACAGTCGCAGAATTATGACCCGGATGGAGCCTACGTCAAGCACTGGCTACCAGCGCTAGAGCAGGTGCCCAGCCCAAAAGTCCATACACCATGGACTTTACAGCCCGCAGAACAAAAGCGGTTTGAGGTTCGCCTTGGGGTGGACTATCCCAATCCGGTGGTGGACTTGCAGAAGTCTGTAGCCGTCAATGAGCGGCGCTACCAAGAGCGATCGCACAAAAAAATCTCATCGCCGGTCATAGAGGCAACCCTGTACACCACTCCTGCAAGCCAATACATATGTAAAACTTATTTTTTGATTCTAAAATTGGCATTTCACAGGGATGCTGAGGTTCGACATGTTGTGACATCATATATATAAAGCCAGAGAAGTCTCATCTGCCATTGAATTAAATCTATGCTTGTTATCCTGCTGTCTTGCTAGGAATGCTGTTTCGCTAGGAATTGAGAGACCGCCATCAAGAGACCGCCATCAAGAGACCGCCATCAAGAGACCGCCATCAAAAGACCGCCATCAAAAGACTATGCAGAGCATTCGCCGAAACGACACGCGATGTTGTGCTGAGTTCATCGCCTTGACGACCTCAACCGATATCAAAAACATAAAAAAACAAAACATAAAAAACAAAGAGAGACCATGCGCCGCTAGCTGCAGCGATACATGGCAGTAGAGCTATTGGGATAGATAGCCCAGCAAATGCTGACCTTTTGTTTTTTCTGACGCAAAAAGAGAAAAGGAACCATGAAAGAGCTTAGAACACCCCAGGTTAAATCATCCATCCATGAAGGATGGGCTGTCCATTTTTATGATCGCGATCGCCACTTACGTTTCACCCTAGAACCCTCCCATGCCTGGTTTTTTGGCACTGGCTTAGGGCTCGGAGCCCTGATTGCGATAGTGGTAACCAGCCTGAACCTAGCCATTCATCCGCCGAGTAGCGATGTAGCCAAGCAAACTCCTGACAAAAGCGTCTCGCCTATTGTCACACCCAAAACTAATGCTACACATCCACCTGCAGAAATTGATGGCGGATACCCTGCGAGAGAATTTATGTTTTGGATTGATTAATTGGGATTGATTCAATTGCTGCTTTGAACGCACATTCATCGCCATAAAGAACACATCGCAGAGCGCATCGACAATGCATCCTATCTCTCAACAAAAATTTTCCCAGTAGCAAAACATTGAAAAAACTGGGATATCCAGCTAGTGAAGACAGATGGCGTTCTCTTCAGACAATATTCGCTGTTGAATGACTCCAACAGCTTTGAAAAAAGTATAAGTGATGATTCAGCTCAATACTGAACCTGTCACCAATAGTTTGCGTCATCGCGCTCTCCTTATCCTTCAGGAGAGCGTTTTCTTTTGTATAGCAAATGTATAGCAAAGAAAAGATGCATTCTTAAGGCAACAACTATAGCTTTGGTCGCTTGGCTGAGGTACAGCATGTTGGCTGAAACCATGACGTGACAGCGGGCCAAGCGACGCGCTTGTACCCGTTGGCGTAGCCTCGCCGTCGGCGTTATGCATCCGGCACAAGCTATACAGGCTAGACAGTCACATCGACACCCAGAATAAAGGCAATCGGATCGCCATTATCTACGACAACAGAATCTAAAGGCGTAAAGAAGCTGCCCACGCCTATCGAAATAGTTCCAGCTTGCAAAGCTGCTTGACTAAGCTGAAGCTGATCAACATTGGGATCAAAATCTAGGATGAGGGCGTAGTCATCAAAGCCACCAAGGGCATAGAATGAACCGCTATCGTCTCCTAAAACAAAAGTGTCGCTATCATCATCAGAGAGCACTGCGCCATCAGGGGCGACAATGCCGCCGATGAGCCGATCTATTTCCAAAGGGTTGCCTGTGCCTGCGTTGCTACCACCAGTGATAATGTCACTGCCTAGCCCACCAATGAGCACATCGCTACCTGGTGCCCCACCAAGGATGTCGTTTCCAGCACCGCCGTCGAGAAAGTCATCATCTAAACCGCCATCGAGAAAATCGTCACCGTCACCGCCTTCAAGGCGATCGTTGCCAAACTTGCCGAAGAGGCGATCATCCCCTTCTTCACCTAACAAAAAATCATCGCCAAAGCCACCGTCAATAATATCGTTACCCAGGCCGCCTGCGATGCTATCGTTACCAAAACGACCAAACAGGCGATCATTACCCCCTAGGCCAATGAGAATACTGTCAGTAGAGGTCGAAGCGACCAAAAAGTCCCTGCCTTCTGTGCCGATTTGTTGTTGCGCACTAGCGGTCGTGCCTGCTCTTTCTCGAAGCCCTTCTGTTTTCTGCTGAACTTTTTGCAAAATTTCATCCAAGCTTGGCATTGTTACCCTCTCCTACTCAAGTCTTAAAGGCACTCATAAAAGCGTCTGGTTTGCCATGGTCAAGCCAGACGCTTCCTTATCTTTAGATCTCTTTAGATCAATTTACCAAGCACGTTTAGTACCAGTAGTAGTACTTCGGAGCTGAGAAGGAGCTAGCATTCACAAAGGATTCTGAAGACTTACCTTCTTCAGTTTGGGTACCAAAGATGATGCTTGTAAAGGTGTTCTTTCCTTGAGCATCAGCACTACCCAAAACTTCAGCACCATTACCACTGAGGCCACGCAGGTCGAGTTTGACCGTCTTGTCAAAGGTTTCTTTAATGTCAACTCTACCTTTGACATTCTTATCCAGATTGAAGTCACTGTTAATGTTGATGCCCTTTGCACCTGTGACTTCTGTGTGGGCTACTTCCAAATAGTTGAGATCAGAAATAATCATCAGCTTTCTCCTAATTTTGCATTGTTGATGTTCATTGTTGATGTTGTGACACTCGCGATACTTGAGCACTTATCTTGACCTCTTATACAGGTATGAAATTACAAGCTAAGGGACAAGCTAAGGGACAAGCTAAGGAACACGAGCGTATAAGAACACTTGTCGGTTTGTTCTTACGTACTGAATATACTGATTAATTTTTTAGAGAGGTTGCCAAGTTGGCAGAGATTGATTGTTAAAAAATCGCTTTCAAAAAATGCCAATATGGCATTTTTTGGTCTGCTCAACATGATTTTCTGAGAAGTAAGCCCGTGGCTATTGATTAAGACTTACATCCAATACTCGCATCAAACCAATCCTCGCATCAAACCAATCCTCACATCAAAGAAGACAGCATGACTTCAACAACACGCTTTGTCCAACCAACTTGGACGGTTGCGTATACGCCTAACTACATCAGCACAACCGCGACAAGCCTCTCTGTCTCTAACTATCGTCCGGCTGCTAGTGGTTCATTGACGATCGCTGAAGCTAATTCTTTGGTTGCAGGAGGGGTTGCAGCAGCATTGGCAGAAGCTTCTGCAAGCTTTGTGAGCGATCCTCAGTTCACAGCATTGTTTGGCGATAGCGAGGCAATAGGCATAGGCATTGAGGATAGCTATTTCGGCAAAAGCGATGGCAAAACTAAGGTGATCGGCACCTTTAATATTACTAATGAGCAACCGCTATCGTTTGATTTTGCCATGGGTATTGATATAGAGGCCAAGGAAATAGATAAACCCGATGCTGAATATAACCGAGGTAAAGCCACCACAGCTTTTTTGGTACTAGATACCTCTCGATCAAAATCTAAAGTTTTGGGATATTACGGTGTTCAAGGAGATTTGATTTCATCCGAACAGAATTGGACGGTGACCGAAGGTAAGCGCAAAGGCGTGAAGAGATCGCTTTCGCAAATAGATTTGAACGTTGCCAAAAATATAGATGGTAATGATGGTGTAGATGTGCTCCGGGTGAACGTTAGCGGCAATTATGAGCAAACCTTCGAGCCACAGATATCGAAAGTTACCGTTGTGCAAGTCACCAAAAGCGTCACGAAATTTAGGGGTGATACCCTGATAGGCAATCTAGGAGAGGGCGTCACCTACGGAACGATTCAAGACAACACCCTCAAAGGCAGCGACCAAAATGATATCTTGTACGGCAGCCTAGGCGCGGATGAACTTCGCGGGAAAAAAGGAGATGACATTTTAGAAGGTGGCTTAGGAAACGACAAATTATGGGGCAATGAAGGGAACAACAAGCTGCATGGTTCGGAGGGCGATGACATTCTCTATGCAGGCCCAGGCAGCGACTTGCTCGCAGGCGGCGCGGGCGCTGATCACTTTGTGTTTGATCGGCTAAAAGCGGGTGAACGCCATACCATTCTTGACTTTGAAGTGGGCATCGATAAAATTAAAAAGCTAGGCAAAACCTCCGGGCAAAGGGCTTTCAACAATGTGCTACAAAGCTTTACAGATACCCCATTGGGCGCTCAGTTTACCGCGAAGACGGGCGCTCAGGTTTTATTCTCAGGACTGAGTATTGCTGAGTTGGGCAGTGCAGATGGGCTCTTTGCTTGAGGGTGCTCGAGAAAGCTAGGGCTGAAGCCGTTGAATTTCTGTTTCGAGCCAGCGGTTAAATTTGCGATCGCGAATTTGCTGATAAACCTCATCAGTCAGTTCAGGGATAATAAACCTATCAATAAACAATAGTGTGTAGCCTTCTGCTAGGGCAAAAGGGCCAATCACGGCCTGCGGTTCTGAGCCAAAAACACTAGCTGCAATGTCAGGTTCCAATGCCCAGCGAGATTTTGGCCCTTCATAGCCACAGTAGGCTCGCCGTACAGGATTAATGTCATAGAGGTGAGCCGCCTCAAAAAAGTTGATTTCGCTTTCTTCAATTTGATAACTGAGCTCTTGAGCGATTTGCGCATTATCAACCACCATACGGTATAGCTCAACCTGTTCATAATCCAGCCGATTTTGCTCAAACTGAACTTTGGCTTCTTCTGCAAACATCGCGTCAGCCAGTTTTTTAGTCAGCAGATGATCGTGAATACTCTCCTCCCATTCTGCCTCGGAGAGGTACTGTTGATGCAGCCATTCAATCGTTTTTCAGCACTCTCTAAGCGCATTTGTCGCCGCAGCGTATCGCCCTCAGTTTGCAGCTCTGCTTCACTGACTTTGATAGAGCGTGCGATCGCCTCCTCGTGAATAATACGCAAGCTCAGAATCTGCCGACAAACTACCGTAAACTTAAGATCTTGTCTTAAAAAATTAACGATATCTTCGGCGCTAATCGGGATTCCCAAAAAGTCAACCATTACCCTATGAAATTTCTACAATGTAGAACTTTTAGAAGAACGTTTAGAAAAAACTTTTAGAAGAACTTTTAGAAACAGACGATGAGCTAGCAACAGCGCCAAATGGACTTGTTTGGGTAAAACTAACAGCCAATGTATATGTGTTTTCGCCAAACGCTATAGCTGTTGCAGTCGCCGTTGCAAAGCTAGCAAAGCGCCCTCTTGAGCCAAACCATAGCCCTCCCTTAACATCAATCAGGGTAGATGTTAGCTGTTCCAAGTCTGCTACAGACTCGATATATTCTAGATTTTGAATTGTCATCAGTCTACTGATACCCTCACTAAAGCTGCTTTTTGACGTCTTTAATAGGCCATCAGTGTATCAGGAGAGATTCACCAAAAGCTGCCAAGATGGCAGTTTGTTGCCACATCATATGGCCACATCATATGGCCACATCATATCCGGCATTCATCAGTACTTATCGAGGCCAAAGCACTAGGCCAAACAAGAACATTATGCCTCGAATATTCGCGCCAACGATGGCCACAACCACCGCGAATAGGCCCATCGCTATCATAAAGCGGTTCGACATAGTCTATTTCAGCAATTTTGTCTCTCAAGGGCGTAACTTGAGCAGTGGATTGACCATGATTCGCCCGACAGTAGTTGGCCTGACGCTGCTTTTGCAAACGATTATAGGTGCGGTAGGGAATGTACTGCATCGGCTCATAACCCGTTGCTTCTAAGGTCATTAAGCAGGCATAGGAGTATCTACCTTCTAGAATTGCGTCGATAATGATTGCCATCTTATCTGCACTAATCGTAGTGCTCGGCAAGCTTGATGGTTGTTGGTTTAGTTGATTAAAGCGCGTCATGGATGAACCCTCTCAATAAATCATGAATATGTGTCAATGAAGCAATGCTGCCAATTGGATAACCAGCTCAATAACCAGCTCAATAACCAGCTAAATACTCAACTCGCTTTCTCTCATTTGACGAATTGGATCGAGCAAAATTTCGATAATCCGGCGGCGACGGACAACAACCTCCGCTGTCGCGGTCTGCCCTATTTGTAAACGAACCTGCTGCTGCTCATGAACGACAAAGTCTTGTGCTAAAGCTACATCTACTTGATAGCCTTCGCTAGTATCCGTGACGGCTTTGGCATCAGGCGAAATGAAGGCAACTGTTCCCAACAAGGTGCCGTAATTCTGATAGGGAAACGCATCTAGTTTAATCTGAGTCTCCATCCCCACCTTTAAAAGGCCCGCTTCCTGAGGTGGCACCACAGCAGAAAGAATTAGGGGTGTATCTTCAGGAACAACTTCGGCCACCACTTGTCCTGGCTGTACAACTTCACCGACGTTATGGATCGCTAGATTGGAAACGATGCCATCAGTGGAGGCTTTCACATAGCTTTGAGACAGTTTGGTTTTGGCTTGCTCTAGCTGAGTGCTGAGATCAGCGATGGTTGCTTGGAGCTGCTGCTCTTCCATCGCGAGCTTTTGTAAAGACTGCTGAGCGAGGATGTGAATCTGCTGTTCTTCGGCTTGCTTTTGGGCAAGTTCGGCTTCAGCCTGACGGGTTTGGGCACGGAAGCGGGCTAGTTCGCCTTGGTTTTGAGTGATGGCCTGCTGCCGTTCTCGAAGGTTTTGTTCAATGCCGAATAAATACTCTTTGGAAACGGCCCCTTGGGTTTCAATCGCACGGATACGCGCTAGCCGCTCCTGATGGGCGTTCATTTCATCGGCAAGGGAAATCAGCAGGGCTTCGCTCACGCCAACTGCTGACTGCGATTGCTGCAGGTTGGCCATGGTAGCAGCGGTATTGGCTGTTGCTATCTGACCAGAGGCGACACTCTCTTGCTGGGTTTGGATAATGAGCGATCGCACCTGGGCCAACTCTTTTTGAGCCGCTAATACCGCCTGCTCCAAGCGACTGATATCGGCTTCTAACAAAGCAGCATCTAAAGACAACAACACCTGATTTTTGTAAACAGTATCGCCTTCTTTCACCAAAATGCTGTCAACCTTACCCTCAATCACGGGCTGGAGTTTGTAGGTTTCGCCCTGGGGAATGATCCGACCTTGGGCATGGCTGACTTCTTGAATATGCCCGACACAAGCCCAGGTGAGAAACACACCGCTAAATATCATCCCTAGCCCAATCAAATATCGTGTGAGGGCAGCAGGCGGCTGTTCTAAAACCGCTTGAACAGATTCGCTCCAACCACCTTTTTCGCGCGAACCTTGAAGGCGTAATGGTTGACGAAAAGCAGAACCCGAATCAGTGGTATCGGCAGATGAAACACCCGCTGAAGCACCCGATGGGTAAGTGATACTGCCGCCTGTAATATAGGCAGCTTCGCGCAGAGAAAGGGGAACCATACCGCACGGTTGAAAAGGCGGAATTGGGGTAGAGGCTAGTTTCATGACAATTTTGGCTCCTATATCAACACAGTAAAGCGCAAGTGAATCACTCATTAGAGATCGAGTTGCTGCTGGGCAAGGCTGTAGTACAGGCCCTTTTTGGCTAGGAGTTCGTTGTGGGTGCCTTGCTCAACCAAAATGCCGCGATCTAATACCAAGATGCAGTCGGCATTGCGGACGGTAGAAAGTCGATGGGCAATGATAAAGGTGGTGCCTTCGGTGCTCATACCCTCTAAATTTTGCTGAAAGTGTCTTTCAGATTCGGTATCTAGCGAGCTGGTGGCTTCGTCGAGAATGAGTAACCGCGGTTGCCGCAGCAGCGCACGGGCAATGGCGATGCGCTGCCGCTGGCCGCCCGATAAAGTCGCGCCCCGTTCGCCGACTTCGGTGCCGTAGCCTAAAGGTAATGCTTGAATAAAGGTATGGGCTTCGGCAAGCTTGGCGGCCTTGACGACTGATTCTAAGGGAATATCTTCTCGAAAAAGGCTGATGTTTTCTAAAATAGTGCCTGAAAAGAGAACGCAGTCTTGAGGCACGACGCCTAGCTGCGATCGCAATGAAGCTGGTGACACCCGACGAATATCGTGACCATCGATTAAAACACGACCTTTATTAGGCTGGTAAAGCCCTGCGAGCAGCTTAATGAGCGTACTTTTTCCCGAGCCACTGCGCCCAACAATGGCCACCGTGGAGCCAGCAGGCGCACTAAAAGAGATATTTTGTAGGGTATTGCGATCGCTATCTTCGCTGTAGCGAAACGTCACTTCTTCAAAGGTGACTGCCCCCGCCAATGGCGGCATCACCATCCGCATCTCTTCGCAAGTCTCCTCGGGCTTAGTCTCAAAAATGTCATTGAGTCGCTCAATCGAAATAAAAATTTCCTGTAGCTCATCCCATAGGCTCGCCAAGGCCAGCACCGGGCTAATCACATAGCCAATCATCATATTAAACGCCACAAACTGACCGATCGTGAGCTGATCGTGAATGACTAATGTCGCCCCATACCAAAGCAACAGCGTACTGCCGATGGTGTTAATCAGCCCACTGACGCCTTGCAAACCAATGCCAAACTTTTGACCGCGAAAGCGAGCATTCATGAGCCGGGTCAGATTGTTCTCCCAACGCCAGCGCAGCTCATGTTCAGTCGCTGTCGATTTAATCGTGGCAATCCCACCAATCATTTCCACCAAGGCCGAGTTTTGATCCGATGCCTCTTTAAAAATTTCCCGCGAAATTTGGCGCAGAAAGGGCGTCGCACCCAGGGTAATAATGACAATTAACGGCACCATCAACATAACCAGCATGGTGAGCTGACGGTTGTAGTACAGCATCAGAGCCAAGTACACAAACCCAGTCAAAAAGCTCAGCCAAGCTAAGACAACCTGGCCAATCAAAAACTGCTGGATCTTTTGATTTTCTTGAACGCGAGTGATAATATCGCCAACTCGTCGAGACTCAAAAAACGGATGGGCAAGGCCATCGTATGGCGAATAAAGCCGCTGATTAAGGTGATATCCAGACGATTGGAAAAATAGCTGAGTAAATACTGCCTGACTGCTGACATAATCAGGCCCCAAAGCCCAAATATCATCAGCCCGACGACAAATACATTGAGTGTAGAGACACTCTTTTGCACCACCACACGATCTAAAATGATCTGGGTAAACAGCGGTGATAGCAGACTAAAACACTGAATCAGCAAAGAGACGACTATAATTTGGCTGATCAGGCCCCAATAAGGCTGCAAAGCTTTCACATAGCGGCCTAGTGAGCCTTGTTTAATTTCGGTCTTTTGCAACTCACGGGTGGGCTCTAGCAGCATCCCATAACCACTCCATTTGCGGCTAAAGGTCTGCTTTGATATGGCCTGTTTTCCCAAGGCCGGATCAGCAATCAGCACCCGGTTGGCGGCGACTTGGTAAACAACAACATAGTGACTCCCTTCCCAGTGGGCAATCCAAGGGCCTTTTTGCTCGGCCATAGCCCCTAAACTCGCTCGCACAGGTCTGGCCTGAAAGCCAATACTCTCAGCGGCTTTGGCCAAACTTTTGAGGGTTGCACCGTCGCGGCCTACGTTGGCTTTTTCTCTCAATACATTGAGCGGAAATCGCTTGCCCCAATAGCGAGCCACCATGGATAAGCAGGCCGCGCCACAGTCTGATGAGCTTTGCTGCTCTACCCAGGGATAATGCCTGAAGGCATCTAAAACTCTCCTTTGAGGGGGCTTAGGGAAAACAACCGTCGGCGACGTTGTAGCAGGCTCCTTTGGCTGAGGCAAACTTGAGTGGGCAAAGTGCTGATTGGGAGTATTAAGCGCCAGCGATTGGGACGTTGTAGAGTTGG
>JAAUPS010000364.1 GCA_012033015.1 Phormidesmis sp. RL_2_1 | reverse complement strand
CTGTAATCATTTACCCAAAAGACTTAGATTCCGTAGACTTGTATGCCTTGGAAAGTTTTCTAGATTCGACCTGCTTTTAGCTTCAATATTTAGTAGAGTAGCCCTTGCCAATGATGCTATCTGGAGTAGTTTGCATATGATAGACCACTTTTACCTGCCCACTGCCGATCGGACAGTGTTTGAAGTCTGTGGCACTTACCTACGTTAGTAATAGGGGCACGGAGGCTGTGGAGTGTGATCGCTCATAATCATCCGACTGTCCAGATCTTTTGATTTGGAACCTAGCAGCCAACAATGCTACTCATTTAAGGAAATCGTTATGCCTATCCACTTTTTAGTATAATGACAGCAACCAGTCCGTCACCGGCCAATCTTGATGCCCGATACTGAAACTACTCAACGCTTCAACGCCATTAACGAACGGCTTGACCGATTGACTGGAGCCGTCGATGCGCTGGTAACTCAGTTCCTACGCCCACTGGCTCAGCAGTCGGTAGAAATCAGCAAGCTGTTGGACGACTGATAGAGCGTAGCGAACAGCACCAAGAATGGTTAGACGAAGACCGCCGCGATTTAGCGGAGTGGCGGCAGGCTCAGTCAGAACAATCTCAGCAGATTCAATCACTATTAGACAGCGCTCGTGCCGACCGGAGGAGCGCTAACGAAAGGTTTGAACAGCACAGTCAGCGGTTTGAAGCGGTACAGTCTGAGATCCGGCAAAATCAGCGGCTACTGCTAACTGGCCAAGAGCGACTAGAGACAGTACTCACCGAAGTGCTATCGCTATCGCGGCGGGTACAGGTAATAGAAGATGCGGCCTGAACAGTAAAGGTTCTACGGTAGGCCGCTTCAAATGCACTAAGTAAATGAACTAAGTTTTATTCGTGTTACTTTTTACGAGTTCAAAAAAAGTAACACGAATACGCAAAAGCAAAGGATTTCTTAGTAGTGCCAGCGTGATCGCACAACCCCCGAGAAAATCGCCCGCAACGAATTCCTCACCACTTGCCGTAAGGTAGCGAAGTAGCACAAAACGTGTGATTTAACGGCCTCAGAGTAGAGGTGGTAAAGTTGAATGCCGATAGTTGCTAATGACCTAGCGACAGAAGTGGACGACGCGATCGCTATGAACCCTTCAACCAAAACCCAGTCCCTATCAGAATCCGTATTGGACGATATTTTGACCTGGCAGTTTAGTTGGCCTGGGCGGGCGAGGGCATGGCGAGCTTCAGCGATGGCTGGTGGCGAACGGATTGACTGATGAGCTGGGGGCGGCGATTTTTCCGAGCGACTGCTGCCTAAAACGGGGCGATGGGCAGCGCTAGAGGCCGTGAGGCAAGCGGCTATTCAACACGATCAAAAATTCGGCAAAGGCTTTCTCAGCCAGATTTGGCCAATACGCTTTTCTTTTGGGGCTTTGCGATTGATGAAAGGCTCGCTGACCGGATAGGTGTGCATAAGCGTAGTGAGCAGCTTCCTAGCGAGCGGCTACCCCTGCCAATGCCTTTGGAGGTGGATTTTGTTCGGGCTGATTTCGAAAATGCGCTGAAGATTGCAGGGCAAGCCGCAAACTATAAAATTGTGCCAGATGGTCGAGAAATGACGGGAGAGCTGTCGGTTTCTTATGGGTTGAGGGCGCATCAATTGGCTGCTGCCTTGCTGCCTTTGAAGGAGCATTATTCGATGCCGTTTTATCGCTTGGAGACGCCCAATGCCGTCTAAAGCCAGAATTATCAAGGCCGAAACGGGGAAAGCCGAAATGGGAAAGGCTCAGACCCAGCCTATCTACGGCGCTGAGGTAGATAGGTTTCATACTCGATTGCTGCGAGTGTCGCTGGCATTGGAAGAAAGTAGGGCTTATTGGGAGCAGCGAGAGGCGACTGTTCAATGTCCAGATCAGTGCCCAGATCAGTGCCCAGATCAGCGCCAAAACAGTCAAGGCAAACAAGCGGAACGGGCGTTTGAAGCGCGGTGGTTTGGCAGTAAAAGCTTGGAACGGGTGCGGCGATTGCTCGCTGACTTTAGCCATCGGTACGATGCTTACCCAGCGTCTTTAAATGTTTTAAGCGGCTGGCGGCCCAGCGATCCAACGACGCGACAGAACATTTGCCACTGGCATTTGCAGCTTGTCGACCCGATGTACCGGGCGTTCTCGGGAGATTTTTTGGAGCAGCGGCGATCGCAGCTAACCACCCACATCGCCACCATTGATCGAGATATTGCCGCTCGCTGGGTGCGCCAAAACCTAGAGGCAGAATGGGCGACGGCGACGATTTTGAGGATGGCAACGGCGCTGATTACCTGTGCGACCGCAGCGGGGCTTTGCGAGAATACCGGCGGAGCGCGTGTGCTGACTTATCCTAAGGTCACGGATGCGGCGTTGACCTATTGGCTGTATTTTTTGAAGGATTTGCGCTTTGAGGGCACGCTGCTGAGTAATCCTTATTTTGACTCGGTGGGCTTGGGTGAAGGCTTTTTAGAGCCGAGGCTGAGACAGCTTTCGGCGCTGAAGTTTAGCCGAATGGGAGAGCTGCACGAGCTGAGCTGGCAGTATGCGGATATTGAACGGTGGGCAGAAGGTGAGCTAGGGATTTCTGTACCCATTTCTGTGCCGACGGAGGCGATGACGTGAGTACTTCGATCCAGCAAACCATTGAACAGGCATCGCTCGATAGAGCTATCAACGAGCTGCGGAAAGATCTGCTCGATGAGGCTGGCCCGCGCATTAGCACGATGCGCAACTATCGATTTGCCATTTTGACCTACGACCCCGAAGACGAGTATAAGCTGCGCCAGCGGATTCATAATTTGAGCGATGAGCTGACGGAAAAGGGTTGGAATGTACTATCGATTTCTTTGCAGAAGCTGCTGCTAGACCGGCTAAAGGCGGAAGATCCTCGGGTGCTGGAGAGCATTATTCGGATGGAGCACCGGCTGTATGAGAAAGACCCGGAGCGATCGCTCACCCACCTGAAGAATAAGCTAACTCGCTATGTGGAAGGCACCGATGGCATTGCTCGCGATGTGATTGAGCGGATTGGCCGCTTTGCCGATGAGCATCCCGATGAGACGAATCGGACGCTGTTTTTCTTAGGACGTACGGGCGCTTTGTATCCGTTTTTTCGCTCTTCGGCGCTGCTAAAGCATATTGATGGGAAGACCCGGAATTTGCCGGTAGTGGTGCTGTATCCGGGCGAGCGTAAGGATCGACAGGCGCTTTCTTTTATGAAAGAGCTTTCAACTGACCGGGACTATCGGCCTCGGGTTTATTCGTAAGATTATTTTTTTCGATCTATTTTCCAAGCTATAGAACAACATGCTACTCAAAGATCTCTTTGCCAACGATGTAACGCGCGACATTCCGCCTGTGGTGTATTTCCACGAGCAGAATCCGGCTAAGGTGGCAGCAGAAGTGGGCGAGTACATTATTACGGGCGGCTACCCGACAGACGATCCGCGCTGGAATTACATCAAGGCGTCTGGGTATTCATGAGCAGTTTGTGGCGCCTGCTGACAGGGCTGATAGAAGAATTGCAAAAGGGCGCTCCGGCGCTGCCTGCGTCTTGGATATCGGGCTTTTATGGCTCGGGGAAGTCGAGCTTTGCAAAGCTGCTGGGGCTAGCGCTAGATGGGCTGGTGCTACCGGGCGGCGAACCTTTGGCCACTGCGCTGCTACGGCGGGATGATTCACCGAAGGCGGCGGAGCTAACGGTGCAGTGGCAGGCACTGAGCGCACAGGTAGATCCGATTGCGGTGGTGTTTGATATTGGGGCGGCGGCTCGCGATGATGAGCAGATTCACTCGGCGGTGAAGCGGCAGCTACAGCGGCGGCTGGGCTACTGCGGTGATATTCACTATGTGGCTGACCATGAGCTAAAGCTGGAGCTGGAGGGCGAGTGGGAGGCTTTTTTACAAACGGCGCAGCGGGTGCTGGGCGAGCCTTGGGACGCGGTGAAAACTTCTCCGGTGGCCGATGAGGAATTTTCGCGAGTGCTGCATGAGATGAATCCGGCGCTGTATACCGATCCGCTGAGCTGGTATGAGAGTCGGGCGGGGGCGAATACGGGGGTGGGGAGTTCGGCGGAGGAGACGACGAGGGCGATCGCACAAATGCTCGAACATCGCGCACCGGGCAAAACGCTATTTGTGGTAGTCGATGAAGTCAGCCAGTACATTTTCAAAACACGAATCGAATGCTGGCCTTGCAGTCGTTTGTGCAGGCGCTGGGGCAGCGGCTAAAGGGCAAAGTGTGGCTGCTGGCAACCGGGCAGCAAAAGCTAGAAGACAGTGACGATGAGAG
>JAAUPS010000016.1 GCA_012033015.1 Phormidesmis sp. RL_2_1 | reverse complement strand
TTCCAAATAAATTGGTAAAGTCAGGGTAGGAAATATCTTTTGAATCGGTGATGGATCTAGATCAACGCGGCGACTGAGCCACCAAAAGGAGAGAATGCCAAGGCCCTGCGCTGCCATCAAAAGAGAGGCTGAACGCCGGGTAAAAATGGCGCTGTCAGGATGAGCCCGCCATAGCAGACGGTCAGTACCCAGCGGGCGAGCTGAAAGACTTTTTTGCGACCGAGCCGCAAAGTATAGGTGGAGATGTTGAACTGACGATCGCCTTCAATATCGGGAATATCTTTAAAGATTGCAATCACAAAGCTGAACACCAGCACAAACAAGGTCAGCGCCCACACCCGCGCAGGCACATTTGGGCTGAGGCCCAACTGCGTCACGAAGTATAAATATAGCCCTAAATTCACAATCGCACCGCGTACCACCAAAATGCATACCGAAGCCCAAAATGGATGGCGCTTTAGCCGAATGGGCGGCAGCGAATAGGCGGTGCCGATCAGTAAGCTTGAGCCGATGGTCAGCATGAGGTAGGTGTTTTGAGAGATGACAGCAAGTGCGATCGCACTTACGCCCGTTAGCCACACCAGCTTTTGTGCATGGGCTTTAGTAAATTCACCCGAGGCAATCGGCAGATGGGGTTTGTTGATCCGATCAATGGCAATATCTTCGACTTGGTTGAGCCCAACGATATAAACATTGCCGCAGAGGCAAGCAATCCAGGCTACTAACCAGGCGGCGATGATATGCCCCCAGGTAAGCGGCTCCGGCAGTGCCCCCCCTAAAGTATGGGGGAAAACAGGACTACTGGCCTGACGGGCAAAGAGACTGGCCAGCGCGATCGCCAGCAGTGCGAGCACACTCAACGTCGTACCAATAATGGTATGGGGTCTAGAAAATTTCCAAAAAGCCTGCAGCCACAGCAGTGGATCTTTTAAAGGGTGCAACGGTTGCTGGCGCGCAGGAGGCTGCGCTACCGAAGGGGAGTTTGCCGAAGAGGACTTGGCCTTGAAACGTTTAGACATGCCTTAAAATTTACACCAAAAATTACCCCGGCATTTGTCTTGCCGTTTGCCTTGCCGTTTGCTGCTCAGGTGCAACTTTAGGGGCGGCGGCTCTGCCGACTTTTGGTAATTTGCCAACTGAGGCCAATCACCGGCAGCAAACCGACGATTAAGATCGTTAGCGCCGGTGCAGCAGCTTCTACTAAGCGCTCATCCGAAGCATATTGATAAACCCGAACAGCCAAGGTATCGAAGTTAAAGGGCCGCATCACCAAAGTAGCAGGCAGCTCTTTCATCACATCGACAAAAACCAGCATGACGGCGGTCAGCAGGCTGCTGGTCATCAGCGGCGTATGAATTTTCACCAAGGTTTGGGTGGGCGTGTAGCCTAAGCTTCGCGCAGCATCGTCTAGATTGGGGCGAATTTTAGCCAGCCCAGATTCGACCGAACCGAGGGCAACGGCTAAAAATCTGACTAAATAGGCAAATACTAAGGCGGTGATGGTGCCGCTCAGTAACAGTCCTGGCGAACGACCAGAAAGAGCAATCACCCCGTTAGCAACGATATTGTCTAATCGTGTGATCGGAATTAAAATGCCGACGGCAATCACCGCCCCAGGAATGCCATAGCCCATGGCCGCTAGCCTCACCCCTAAGCGAACGGAAAGACTGTTATTGAGCCTTTGCCCATAGGCCAAAATTAGAGAAAGCAAGAGTGCGATCGCACCAGTAATGCCAGCCAGTATTAGGCTGTTGCTCGACAATTCGCCAAAGCGATTACCCCAAACCTCACCCCCATTTGCTGTGACCATCCGCACCAATAATCCACCCGGCACCAACAGCCCCAAGCTAATGGGCAACAGACAAGCTACAAAGGCCAATAGACCTCGACCAAAGTTTAGTCGATAGACCGTCGGTGCCTGCACACTATTGTTCGCTTGATAGTATTTGGCCTGTCGCCGTGACCAGCGCTCTAGCCAAATCAGCACCAAAATAAACAGCATCAGCATGGCCGAAAGCTGCGCCGCTGCCACCCGTTCTCCCATGCCGAACCAAGTGCGGTAAATGCCCGTCGTAAAGGTCGCTACGCTGAAATACTGCACCGTGCCCAAGTCATTCAGCGTCTCCATCAAAGCGAGCGAAAGTCCGGCAATAATCGCAGGGCGCGCTAGGGGGACAGCCACTGTTGTAAAGCTGCGCCAAGGGCCACAGCCCAAAGCACGACTAGCTTCTAAAGCACATACGGACTGTTCTAAAAAGGCGACTCTAGCGAGCATGTACACATAGGGATACAGGGTAAGGGTAAACATGGCGATCGCCCCGCCTAGCGATCGCACATTGGGGAACCAATAGTCTGTCGCACTTTCCCACCCAAACAGCCATCGCAAATGGGTTTGCACAGGGCCAAAATATTCCAGCCAATCGGTATAGGTATAGGCCAACAAATAAGCCGGTGCCGCTAACGGCAACAGCAACGCCCACTCGAAAATACGCACCCCGACAAATTGGCACATCGTCACCAGCCAAGCAGTGCCAACGCCAATCACCAGCACCCCGACAGCCACACCCACCATTAAAATCAGAGAGTTCGTCACATAGGTCGCCAAAACGGTATCCGCCAAGTGCGCCCAAATGGCACCCGCATCGGCAAAGATACTACCGGCGACAACAAGCACAGGCAAAAACACAAAAGCAACCACAATCCACGTTGCCATAGCCCAGCCATTGGGCACGCGCACAGCGACAAACTTGGCAAACCGCAGCTTAGACAAGGGCAGAAAAGACTCCAAAAAAGGGCGTAGGCGCGGCATGTTTTATCGGGTTATCCATAAGCCAAGGTAATCGCCATAGCGTTTGTCACGTTTCATCATAAAAACAGTTTGCGACTGATCCTTCTATAGCTTTGGTCGAGTGAGTGAGGACAATAGTCATTCTCCTCGGAGAGGCTACGCCAACGCTAGAAGCCCTGACGAGCAACGGCTAACTCGACTGGCAGCGGTGAGACCCTGCGTCGTCGTACGGCGGTAAGGAATGCTCACCAAGACAAAGTAAGAATGCATCCTTACTTTGTCATATTAGTCTAGGTCACATTAGTCTAGGTCACAGTCAGGGCGGACCGCATTTAGTCGATGGCTAGCCCTCAGTGGGTGAGCAAACGCCTAACTACGGAGTTGCTGCAATTCTCCTAGGCTCACAATATCGGTCGTGAGCACATATACTGTGCTGCCTGCACTATCAGAAAAAACGTTGAGATAGTAGATTGCTTCTGGTTCGTTGGGGGTAATGACTTCAAAAACGAGATGACCGGGTTCATCCACATCGTCTCGTTCCTTCACCTGATAGCCTTGGTCAATCATCTGATTTTGCAGTTGTTTGGCGGCTGTGCGATAGCGGCCGCCACTGTCGATGCGGTGACAATGCTCTAACCCGTAGCACCCCGATTGGGCGGCTTGTAAATGAGGGAAATCATCGCCTAAACGAACAACCTTACCGGCTTCTGGGGTCGTATCATCTGGGGTCGTATCATCTGGGGTCGTAGGAGCAGTGGGTGATGGCGTAGGAGCAGATGCTGCTGTACCGGTTGGCTCTACCACGGGTTGCTGTTGTGAATGGGCCGGGATAGGTTCATGGCTTTGAGATATTTGAGCCGGTTCAGCCCGCTGGGTTGACGGCTGCACGCCTAAAGGTGCCATAGACGGTTGAGCGCTCTGAGCCGGTCGGCCAGTGGCTAGCAAGGGAAATGCTCGTGGCTGCTGTGGTGAGAGGGCTGCCGCAGGAGAGACCTGAGTCGTGATTTGAGGAGGCAGGGGTGCGATCGCAATACCAGGCGGTGGTGCTACATCCCATAAGTCAGCCGCTGGATCTAGGGTGTCCGAGGACAGCGGCAGCGGCCAAGGCAGCTTCAAAACGAGGCTATGCACAACGAGCGAAAGCAGCACAAGCCCTGCAAAAAGCTGACGCGACTGTTTACCAGATCCCACTGTCTGCCCAGAGGCACGCTCAAGAGAGTCATTTCGACTATCTCTTTTTCCGAGACCTCTGAAATTGCTGAAGGCTGACAGGCGTCTTAGCAAAGGATGTATTCTGAGCTTCATCAGCGGCTTCAGCGGCTTGTTCATAGATTTCTTCATAGATTTCTTCATGGGCTGGCGCATATCCATAAATTGGCAACCCATACAACCGTCTCTGATCAGCTCTCATCTGATGCAGTGCCATAGAAGGTCTTGCCATCGCCTGTGATCCCATAGATCGCTCCGTAGGCCCGTGCTCCGTAGGCCAGCGCTGTATGGGCCAGTGCTGGCGCAATAGCTTTTCCCGCTGCAGCAGCAACCTAGACTGACGCTTCCACTGACACGACAGCCAAACACTCCAAGGCCCCAAAAGCAGAAAGCAGCCAACCAATAGCCAGTGATCCCAGCGAGATGGCGAAAAATTGGAACCGTCCATCAAATTACCGCCCTAATCGGGAAATACTCTCACTAATGATACTAGAAATATCTCACGAGAGACATCTAAATTGGGCCGTCACGAAACAATTTAAATCTATTCAAAAGAGCGGGATACAAAGGATTTAATCTTAATTTAGGCCTTGTCAATCAAGACTATTTAGACAGATCTATAGATGCTCTAGTTGCAATGTACTCTTATTAACTGAGTCAGAAATCCTCCAAGCTATAGCGTTTGTCACTTGGCCCGTTGCTAGTCAAGGCTTCTAGCGTTGGCGTAGCCTCTTGAGGAAAATGACTATTGTCCTCACTCACTCGACAGAAGCTATCTGCGAAGGCGCTGCCTTCTCACAGAGTATGCATCCGCAAACTGCTATCAGTCTCAAAGTAAACTTTTCGCTCGCAAAATCATCTGCCAAACACCACGTAACAAAGCATAAATACTTCTTAGATATATTTCTCAATAAGCGATGACTGTTGCAAATGCCCCTCAGATTAGCTATCATTCTCATTAGCTAAACCTTATTGATTACGTAACATCGCGAGGGACAACAGTCATGGTCGCCTACACGCCGTCAGCCTTAAAGGCAGAGTTACATGAGCGCGGTTGGCGTATGACCCCCCAGCGTGAAACTATCCTCAAAACATTTCAAAATTTGCCGGAAGGCAGGCATCTCAGCGCTGAGGATCTGTGTGAAATGCTCAGAGATCGCGGCGAGCCTATCGGCCTTTCTACGATCTATCGCAACCTCAAGCTCATGGCCCGCATGGGCATTTTGCGAGAATTGGAGCTTGCCGAAGATCAAAAACGCTACGAAATTAATCAGCCCTCGCCCCATCATCATCACCATTTGATCTGTGTGCGCTGCAATAAGACGATTGAATTCAAAAATGATTCCGTTTTAAAAGTAGGTGCCAAAACGGCAGAAAATCTGGCTATCAGTTACTCGATTGTCAGCTTTCGATTCACGCTGTTTGCCCTGCCTGCCAACGGTCGATTTTGCCTGTTTAGATTTTGCCTGTTTAGGTGGAACCGCACCCTGATGTTACGCATCACAGGCTTGAAGTTAGCCTGCGCTTGAGGCATCTGTCTTGGATCATCTGTCTTGACGCATCTGTCTTGAATCAGCATGAGAAGGCCCTGACTGTAGCAATGTTCCTTGCTGAGGCAGGGATTTTTTGTGAAAAGTGGCGCGCCTGCTAGTGACAACGCACTATTAAAATATATTCCCAATACTACATCTGTAGTGCCAGCCACTTTAAATGATATTGAATATCTATAAGATTAGGTGGAATGGTATGACTAATGCTAATATTTCTATGGTTAATACGGGCTAAGTATACTGATTTTGCAGAGTTATAGAGCATTTCAGCGCGTGAGAGAATACTATAACCATTTTATTTATCAAGAATTATCACTGTTTGTGCTGGCTAAGGTTCATAGAGAGATTGACCTTTTTTGAGGAGATAAATAAGAATGATTATTAATTTAGATACGAAAGCGCTATGACTTTTCTGTCGGATGAGGCTCTCAAAGATGAGCTAAATGCACGAGGATATCGCTCTACCCCGCAGCGGCAGAAAGTTTTGAGCATCTTCATGGAACTGTCCCAAGGCGAACATTTGAGTGCAGAAGAGCTGCACAACATTTTGGAGAAAGATGGTGAACGGATTAGCCTATCGACGGTGTATCGGACATTACATTTGATGGTTTATCTAGGACTGCTACGCGAGCTAGAGTTGGCCGAAGGGCACAAGCATTACGAGCTGAATCGGCCCTTGCGCGATCACCACCATATTGTGTGCGTTCATTGCAATACGACACTGGAGTTTGTGGAAAATTCTGTGGCCAAAATTGGTGAGCGGACGGCACAAACGGCTGGTTACCATGTACTAGACTGCCAGCTCACGCTATACGGCATCTGCGCTAGCTGCAGAGTAGAAAAACCTTGGTAGCGATACCCGAATGCATCCGGGTACTGCCATAAATGGTCTTAAAAACCAGATTAAGACGGGCCTTAGAAGTATCGGCCCAGAGGACTTTTATAAAGATATTCATTGTCAATAGCGTAAGCATTTTTAGCTTGGAAAGTAATTCTAGCTGCTGCTACATAGTTGTTTTGAGATTTTTAGAAAAATTAGTCGAGAATTAATATCATTAGTGATAAAGTGTTTTCATCTCAAATTTCACTGATTTATCAGTAAGGACAGTACGATATGAAACTTTCTAGAAGGTCGCTCATCATCCGAGGGGCGGCTGCTACAGCAGGACTGGCCGCGACCCAAGTGTTTCCCCGGCCTAGTCGGGCTCAAACAGGTGAGGTCAATCTTTATTCGTCCCGTCATTACAACACCGATAATGAGCTTTACGAGACGTTCACTGAACTCACGGGTATTCGGGTAAATTTGCTCGAAGGGAAAGCGGAAGAATTACTAGAGAGGCTGAACGCTGAAGGGAGCAACAGTCCTGCCGATGTCTTTATGACGGTTGATGCCGGAATGCTGTGGCGAGCAGATCAAGCTGGTATCTTTGCGCCGGTGACTTCTGCAGTGCTCAATCGCAACATTCCTGAGAACCTCAGACATCCTGACGGTAAGTGGTTTGGCTTTTCTAAGCGAGCCCGTGTAATCATGTACAACAAAGATGCGGTTGAGGCGACTGATCTCTCGACCTATGAAGACTTAGCGGATGCGCGTTGGCGCGGCAAGATTCTCATTCGATCTTCTGACAATATCTATAACCAGTCTTTGGTGGCTTCTTTGATTGCCGCCCATGGGGTAGAAGCCACAGAAGCGTGGGCCGAGGCTTTGGTGAGAAATTTTGCGCGCCCGCCTGAAGGCAATGATCGCGCTCAAATAGAAGCCGCCGCTGCTGGCTTAGGAGAGTTAGCGATCGCAAACACTTACTATCTTCCCCGTTATGCCTTAGAGGAAGATCCTTCGAAAAAAGCAGTTTTCGATAAAATAGGAGTTTTCTTTCCGAACCAAAATGACCGAGGTGTGCATGTCAATATCAGTGGTGCGGGGGTTGTTTTGACGGCACCTCACCCTAGCGCAGCCCAACAGTTTCTCGAATATTTGTCTGAATCTGAGGCACAAGAGTTTTTTGCCAAGGGCAACAGCGAGTACCCGGTAGTAGAAGGCGTCGAACTAGATGAGATAGTGGCAGGTTTCGGAACTTTCAAAGACGATACCGTAAATGTTGCACTGTATGGTGAGAACCAAGCCGCCGCCGTACAGTTGATGGATCGAGTCGGCTGGGCGTAAGGTTCTCCAATGGGTTAGCCTGCGAGCATCCCAAACGATCTCATGTTTTCAAGATTGCGTGTCTGACTGAATTGGCGCATGGTTTCACCTGAGATCGTGCGCTTTTTTATGAGTATTCTCTTAAGTAGCTAGACATAATTAATTATTAGACGGTCAAGGCTATATTCGCCGCGAACGCTGCGATCAATCATGCCATCGACAAGGGCTTCCATCAGTTCGTCTTCATCCTCAAACATGTGCCCAGCGATTTCATGGGTCTTGAGCTGATGCCACTGTCCTTCAATCGGATTAAGTTCAGAGCAATAGGGTGGCAAAAATAACCCAAAGAGTCCCTGTGCTTGCCACCGAGGCCAAGCGGCTTGAACAGCTTTGCTTTTGTGAATAGAGCAATGATCTTGGACGATGAATGTCAGTTGGCCGGTGTCAGCGAAGGTCTTTGCGGCCTTGGTCGCTAGCCACTCCATCACGTCCAGGTAGCGTGCTCCGTTGCAGCCCCCGAGGACTCAGGCATAGTCAAAGTGCTCCTGGGGATCCCACACCCCTAGGAGGCTCACCCGCTGTCCCCGACGAGTCGTTTGCTCGAATCGAATCTGCTCACCGATGAGGCTGTAGGTATAGCTGACGGGAGACCATCGGCAGCAGCCCGTTTCGTCCAAGAATTTCAACTTGATATGCCCCGCTGCTGCTGCTTGCTCTAGAACAGCCAAGTGCTCTTCTGCCAAGGCTTTAGCCTCAAGGTCTTGTCGAGAGCGGTGACTTTGACGCGTGCGTTTCCAACGCCAGGTTTTTTTTTAGAATACGTCGAATCTGCGTCGAACTGAGCGCTACTCCCCCTTCCTCACGAAGCTTCACGGCCAATTGTTCGCTGTTATAGGTACGGCCATCCTCTGTGAGCCATTGCGTCAGAGCCGCTAAGTCTTCAGATTGCCAGGTGGGTTTACTACCACGGCCTTGCGCTTCCCACAAACCGCCTAGCCCGAACTCTTTCCAGCTTTTGATGGCCGCTCGTGCGGTATGCTCATGACAATCAAACAGCTCAGCGAGGGTGGGAGCATTCCAGCCTTCTGCATTGAGCAACACCATGTGAGCTCGATCCCTCACTCGATACGGCACGCACGAAGCTATGCGAAGCTCACGCAGCGTTCGTTGTTCAGCTTCGTTCAGGATGGCTCGAAGGGGGGCTGGCATGGGCGGGAATCATGAGGAGTATTCGTACTCTCCCATCTTACAAAATATTCTGTATGTCTACTTAAACCCTTTCTCTTAAATACTTTCTCTTAAACCCTTGTCTCATATCACAGTAAACATTAAAGGGAATATTTATTAATAGTCATGACTCTAATATCGATAATGTTCTGGCAAAAAGTAAGTTTTATCAGTATATTCAGGGATAAAAAACTCTAATTTATTGAAAACTATTCCTATTAAAGAAAAACTAAGCTATACTCACTTCAGTAGCTTGTTGAGACTTAAAGTCAATAAAGGCGATGACGACAAGTTTATCTTCCTCAACCCTTAGGACTCATCTCCATGAATCGTAATGTTGACGTACTTTGGCTATCGATTAGCCCCTCTCTCAAATGTTTTGACCAGCGGCTGCTGGCAACACTGACACAATGCGCGCCGATTCGTCGCTGGGATTATTGCCAGACGTTAGATGAGCCTTGTTCGCTAGAAGCTGTTGTTGCGGCTTTGCATGAATATTTGTGTCAAGCCACCACACCGCCTCGCAAAGTCCATTTGTTGGGTCATGGGGTGAGCGGTGTGGTGGCACTGATGTATACGCGTCAGCATCCCGAAAATGTTGCTTCACTCACGCTGCTCTCAGTTGGAGCGCTCCCGGCGGTGAATTGGCAGGCCCATTACTACGCGCTCAGAAGGCTCTTACCCTGTAGCCGAGAGATGGTTCTAGCCCAGATGACGCGACTGTTGTTTGGTCAACAACCTTGTAGATTAACCAAAGCGATCGCCCAACTGCTATCTCAAGATTTGGACAATCACCTCACGCTCCATTCTCTGGCCCACCACACCAAAATATCACCCGGTGGCGTAGAGGTTCCTTTACTGGTGTGCAGTGGCGAATTTGATGCTATTGTCTCTTTTCAACAGCAGCAAGCGTGGTATGACTGGATGAAACCGGGCGATCGCCTTTGGGTTTGTCCGCAAGGTCATCACTTTTTTCAGTTCCACCACTTTGAAGCGGTAGCAGATGCGATCGCGCAACATTGGCAGACATTATCAACTGGGTCACAAATAACATTCACACCTCATCCGAAGCGATGAGTGAGCTGGCTTGCTCGGGCGTTATCCGCTGATAGCTTGCCCTAGCAGGCAGCATCACCATATTTGGCCCTGCCTTGCAGCGTTTCATACAGCCTGTAGCCTGTACCGTTATCTGCTGTGAGCGGCCTGTCTTTGCAAGGGCGGCTTCAACCGCCTGACTAACCGCCAAGCTCCCCCGCTGACGACAACCAGATTCCTGACAAATGAGCACCCGAGTCACGTCCTGTTTCGGCTGAGTAGAATTTTGCAGACAATGCTCTCGCTCAGCCAAAGCATTTTCTGCTAAGCGCTGAGGGGCGAGCTGAGGCGATATCTTAACAATTTCACGCGCCTTCCACTGCATTTGCCCACTGCGCAGATCAAATTTGCCTTGACCTACAACTGTGATCCAGTCTTGAGGGGCTAGATACCGATACATCATTAGGCGCAACGCCTTGCCCAGCTTCACCTGGACAGTGCCAGTTAGCTCACTCGGTGCTCGACTCACCTGCACTACTGCCAAGGCAAGGGCCTGATAAGGAGACTTTTCTCCAGGCAGAAAAGATAAAAAACGGCCCGAACAACAAAACTGAGTTGACGTTATATCCCCAATAGCTTGGGTCATCAGTGCGACTAGCCTCAAATGGTGTGATGCAGGAATGGTGTGATGCAGGCGGTGAAATAAATAAACGATATCCCACATTCACTATTGATAATGATTATATCTTGTGTAACGGTAAATAAATCAGGCAGCTTTGGGCTAGCATCCCTCAAAAAGCTCGTATGCACTGCCTGATAGGCACTGAAATACGTAACTTATCAGGAAATTCGCTGGCAACGAACTGTGTTGATAAGCCTCGCTTAATCTTCTTGACACTTATTGTCAATTAAAAGTATATAATGAAGGCGAACAAAAAAATGAGGACATCAGCATAACAGTCATAGACATAGACGTATAACAGTCATAGATAATAGACATAGACATATATGGCCCTCGAACTAAAAAAACGAGAGTCCTGCATAGATCAACAAGGTGTATTCCCGTCAATCTGTTGTGAACTCTCGCTCTAGGGTTGATATGAACGTTGTTTTGCTGTTCGCTTGCATCACGGCTTTAGCTCAAACGGCTTTAGCTCAAACGGCTCTAGCTCAAACGGCTCTAGCTCAATCTGACCAACGTATCAGAAGCAAGGAAGTGATTTAAGTGATAGGCGCGCTCTTCCGTCTTTAGCAAAATGCCTTCGTACAGATAACGGGTCGCTCTATCGCCCAAACTTTCAGCTTGAGCAGCATTACGACGCAATACCTGAATAATTGCCTGCTCAGCTTGCAAATCGTTTTTTACCATTTGGAGGCAACCATATATACCATCTGGCTCTTGCTCAAAACAGCACAGCTCAGCCAGCTTAGAAAAGCTAGCGACCGGCACACCTCCAAGCCCATCTAAGCGCTCACCAATATCGTGAACGTGGCCTTTGGTATCATCGTAGCTCTCTTCAAAAAACTGATGAAGCTGATAAAATTCAGCACCTTCAACCACGAAGTGATGTTTTTGGTACTGCACATAAATGCCCTGCATACTTGCCAAGGCAATATTAAGCCCTTCGCAAATCGGCTCTGTCACCGATTTTTCTAGAAGAATTGCGTTGTCGGCAACTTGCCCAAAAGGCGTCATTACAGCAGATGAAATAGCCATAGGATGGAAGGCTCCTGATTTAAATATTTGTTCTACTTCACTATTAGTATAGTGGATTGAAAATTCTTGAAAACCGCTCAGTGAGAGGGCCTTGATGCATTTAAACTGATACAAATTCTCAATAGTGCTGATATAGCGGGCAGCGAAAGTGCCCGACAGCAGCTCGCCCCAAGCTTCGGTAAGAGAGCGCCCTCAATCCATATGTAGCGTAGTGATCTGTAACTTACAGACTTGAGAAAGATAGAGCTACCGAAGCGCTCTATTGAGAGTATCTTCTCGTTAAACCATTTTTATATCGATAACTCGTAATGATCTGTGTTGCTTGCCTTAATTTTTCTTATGCCCTAAATAGAATTTTTTCTCATTTATGCTCTTGTCAGTATCCTTCCCTCCCATCCTGATACGCCGTTGGAGGGCTGATCTTTCAACGATTTCCAGCTCTTATATTTTATGCGATTGCGCTATCTCGCTCAGTGAGTAGGTAGGCCCTACTGTTTGCCCCAATTGTGACCCAGTTATAGTTGCCCCGACTATTTGGGAATATCTTCTGTCAACCCATCCACACTGCTTAATTTGTCCACACTACTTAACTTTGGAGATTAATCTTAAGTGTCAGCATCTCATTCTGCATCCACGCATCCCTCTATTCACACCACCATTCATTGCGAAGATCGCTGGCAAGTATATCACCGCCTTCAAGCACTCGATATTGACTGTCAGTGCAGCAGCTTTCAACCTTTGCAGGCAAATATTCAATCTCCGACAGAAGCCATTCAACTCTGGAGTGTCGTACGCTGCGCGTCTGCTTCTAAAGAAATGCTCGCCCAGGTGATTCAGCAAAGCTGGGAAAAGCCCTGTGCCAGACATCGCAGCTTATAGCCCAGTGAGGTAACGTAATACAGCCCCGTAATACGGCCCCATAACACAGCTACCTTATACAGCGACCTTATAGGGTCATAGCCACCTGATAAAATTGCAGCGGTAATGGCTACGCAATTCATCGGGGCTGAATGATGTAAGGTGGCATGGTGTACAGCAATCGACCAAATGGTCTGAGCCACACGCCTTGTGAAACGAACTGCGGTTGGACAATGGCCATATCGACTGGCTCGTGTAACTCTACAGCGCGATCGCACCAAGTACACGCACATCTTTAACCGCCTTGAGCTGACGGCAAGGTTCTAGCTCTTGCTGAAGCTGGGCTTCGATAGCCGCAACCTTGGCCTGCCAGTCGTAGCTTTCCAGCAGGTTCAAATTCTCTAAAGCAACGGCGCAAGCTAACGGGTTTCCCATAAAAGTCGGGCCATGCATAAAGACACCGGCCTCTCCAGCCGCAAAGGTTTCACTGATGTGAGTGGTTGTCAGTGTTGCCGCCAAAGACATAAATCCGCCCGAGAGCGCTTTACCAACACACATAATATCTGGCGAAATAGCGGCGTGCTCGCAGGCAAATAGTTTGCCTGAACGGCCAAATCCTGTGGCAATTTCATCCAAAATGAGAAGCACATTGTGTTGTTTGCACAGCTCGCTGGCGCTGCGAACGTAGTCTGGATGATAAAAGCGGACACCGCCTGCATTCTGAACAACAGGTTCAAAAATGGCAGCGGCGATGCGTTCCTGTGACTGTTCTAATAAGGCGGCAAAGCTGGCAATATCTTCCTTTTGCCAAGCTTCACCAAAGCGTACTTGGGGCGCTTTGGCAAAATACTGCGGCATGAGCAATCCACCAAACAAGTGATGCATTCCATTGATCGGATCGCAGGCAGACATCGCTGCGAAGGTATCCCCGTGATAGCCATTGCGAATGGTGAGGAAACGGTTCTTTTGCGGTTGCCCTTTGTTATGCCAGTACTGCACTGCCATTTTCATGGCTACTTCCACCGCTACGGAGCCTGAATCTGAAAAGAAAACGTGCTGTAAAGGCTCAGGTGTAAGATCTATTAGCTTTTTGGCCAACGCCACGGCTGGGCGATGGGTCAGCCCCCCAAACATCACATGAGACATTTTCGCCATTTGACGCTGAGCGGCTCGGTTTAATCGGGGATGATTGTAGCCATGAATGCAAGTCCACCAAGAAGAAATACCATCGATCAGCGATCGCCCATCTTCTAACTCAATACGCACCCCTTGGGCTGAGCGTACCGGAAATACAGGTAAGGGGTTGGGCATCGCCGCATAAGGATGCCAAACATGCTGACGGTCTAGCGCGATAAGATGAGCAAGTGAATCTTCCGCAAGTGAATCTTCAGCAAGTGAATCTTGAGCAAGTGAATCTTCAGCCATTAAATCCATTCGCACCATCTACAATGATTAAGCCCTCTCATGCCGCCCCGCTCATGTCACGGCTGTTTAACCGCTGATGGTGTTAGGCTACTGATTTTCAGTAGGCTGATTTTCAGTAGGCCGAGTAAACTGATTTTCAGTGGACTGAAAGTGCTGTGAAAAAATACCGTGTTTGGGCGCAAACACCATCGCCGCCACAAAAAATAGCGTCATCAAAACAACAATACAGCCACCCGTAGAAGCATCTAGATGGTAGCTCAAGTACGTGCCAAAGAAACAAGAGAGCACGCTGGTGGCCACAGAAATCATCAGCATATTGTCAAACCGGTCGCTCAAGAGATAAGCTGTCGCCCCCGGTGTAACCAGCATCGCAACCACTAGCACAATCCCGGCCGTTTGCAGCGCGGTCACAATGGTCAAAGCCAGCACCGACAGCAGTGTGTAGTACATGAGTTGAGTATTTAACCCAATGGCTTTGGCATGATTAGGATCAAAGCAAAACAGCAGTAAGTCTTTGCGGCGCAGCAGAATAATCGCCAAGGTTGCTATTCCGGCAATGAGCGTTTGCATAATGTCTTGATGGGAAATGCCCAGAACATTACCAAAAAGAATATGAAAAAGATCAATATTACTCGGTATTTTAGTGGCAAGCACCAGCCCAAAGGCAAAAAATCCGGTAAAAATGACCCCTATCACCGCATCTTCTTTGAGCCGAGTTTTGGACTTGACATATCCTATGGCTACCGTAGCGCCAAAGCCAAAGATAAATGCCCCTACCGCAAACGGTAGGCCCAAAGCATAGGCGACAACCACACCGGGTACGACCGCGTGAGAAACCGCATCGCCCATGAGCGACCAGCCTTTGAGCGTGACATAGCAGGAGAGCACAGCGCAGACGAGACCGACAAAGGCACTGACCCACAGTGCTCGGATCATAAAGCCGAGCTGAAAAGGCTCAATCAGCCAGTCCCAAGCCGCTGCTGGAGAAGCGGCTAGTACAGCAGATGGCCCGCTCATACATCGACTCCTGATGACTCACGCTTGATCGGTTGTATGGCCGGTCGAGCAGCCGGTCGGATAAATGAATGACCCGGTTGATTTGCAGCTTTTGTTTCAGGCGACTGATTGACCGCAGCGGACAAAACTGCTCATCGGTAGTCCGCCAAAGGTCATGGTGAGATTTTCGGCGGTGAAGGTCTCTGCAGTGGTGCCAGCAGCAAGAATGGTTTGGTTGAGCAGAATAACGCGATCGCAAAACGTAGAAATCGAAGCCAAATCGTGCGTAGACACCAAGATCGTGTGCCCCTCGTCGCGCAACTGCAACAGCAAATTCACAATGCTCTTTTCCGTATTGACATCTACACCCGTAAAGGGCTCATCAAGCAACATGATTTTGCCTGCTTGAGCCAAAGCACGCGCCAAAAAAGCTCGTTTTTCTGCCCGCCCGAGAGTTCTCCAATCTGGCGATGTTGAAACTCACTCATGCCCACCCGCGCCAAACCTTCTCTGACAATGCGGCGATCTGTGCGACTAGGCATTCGCAGCATATTCATATAGCCATAGCGACCCATCATCACCACATCAAACACACTCACCGGAAAGTTCCAATCCACTTCATCGGCTTGGGGCACATAGGCTATCAGTTGCTGCTTTTGGGCAGCGGTGATAGAAAGATTGTCAATATGGACTTGTCCTTGGCTCGGTTCAATAAAGCCCATAATGACCTTAAACAAAGTAGACTTACCGCCACCATTTGGCCCCACTAAGCCCGTAATCGTTCCCGGCTGAACGTAGCAGCTCGCATTGTATAGCGCTAAGCGAGCATTGCTATAGCTCACGCTAATATTATCGAGTGCAATGCCATAAGCTGTTTTAGATTGAGAAGATACCGAAGCCATAGGAATCAACAGAAATAAAAGAACATATCAACAGTCCGTCACCATGTAACTGGTTCGCCCGATTTAAGATCAAGCTCAATTTAAGACTCACGGCCGATTAGCCCATCGGTAATCACATCAGCGTCATACTGCAAAAGATCTAAAAATGTTGGCACCGGCCCCGTTGGGGTAGAGAGTGAATCCACATACAGATTGCCACCGAACATTGCGCCTGTCGCTTGAGCAATTTGCTTTTGTGCCTCATCACTGACCGTACTCTCACAAAATACCGTCGGCACGTTGTTGGCCTTCACCTGCTCGATCACAGCCTTAAGCTGCTTCGGGGTAGACTGCTGCTCAGCATTGATCGGCCAAATGTATATTTCTTTTAGGCCATAATCACGGGCAAGATAGGAAAAAGCACCTTCACAGGTCACCAAATACCGCTGGGTCGGCGGCAGGGCCGCTAACGCCGCTTGCAAAGCCTGATCGATGGCCTCAAGCGATTGGCTATAGGCGGCAGCATTCGCATTGTAGATATCGGCATTAGCCGGATCGAGATCAACAAATGCCTGTCGAATATTCTCAACATATACCAAAGCATTTTGGGGCGACATCCAAGCATGGGGATTAGGTTTGTCAGCGTAGGGGCCTGTGGCGATCGCAATCGGGGTAATGCCTTCACTCAAAATAGCTGCAGGCACATCATCGACATTCCGCAAAAACTGCTCCAACCAGCGCTCCAAATCCATGCCGTTGTATAAAATTAGGTCGGCATTTTGGGCTTTAGCAATATCACTAGGCACCGGCTCATAACCGTGAATTTCTGCGCCAATGCGGGTAATTGACTCTACTGTAAGGGCATCACCTGCCACGTTTTGAGCCATGTCCGCCAAAATGGTAAAGGTCGTGAGCACCTTTTTGGGACTGTTTGGCTCTTTGGCAGAACTCGCCGTAGAACTTTCTCCAGGATTCGCTCCAGGATTCGCCGTAGAACCTGCCACTTGGCCATCAGTGCTACTTTGAGAGACCGTGCAGCTCGCCAATGCCAGCACGATGACGAGCAATCCCCAAGGACGTGCTATTCGCTTACCGAGAGAGACGCCTAAAAAGCGAGTCATGGTGAACACCTCAGTTTCATAATCCTTTCACTTTTCATAATTGTTTCATAATTCAGGAGAAACGACAACTACGGCAATCCTCCCCTGATGGAGGTGGATATAGCCCATACCTGGCGTGGCCATGACACGAACATGGCATGGTCAACCTGATCGGGTGGAATTTTTCCATAAGTAAACGCGTAAAGTAGAAAGTAATCTTTATTTCCTCTGAGTCAGTTGTGGTTCATTCTGATTATCTAGAGCGCATCCTCAAAGCCCGCGTTTACGATGTGGCACAAGAGACCCCCTTAGAGCGGGCACCGCGACTATCTGAGCGATTGGGCAATGAAATTTTGCTCAAACGAGAAGATATGCAGTCAGTGTTTTCGTTCAAGCTGCGGGGTGCTTACAACAAAATGGCTCAGCTTCCTCCTGAGCTATTAAACCGAGGCGTCATCGCAGCGTCAGCCGGAAACCACGCCCAAGGCGTTGCCCTCGGGGCGAAAAAGCTGGGCACCAGTGCGACGATCGTTATGCCGGTGACCACCCCACAAGTCAAAGTAGATGCTGTCAAATCCCGTGGAGGCACTGTGATTTTGCATGGCGATACCTATGACGATGCCTATGCCCACGCGCGCCAGTTAGAAAAAGCAAAGGGGCTGACGTTTGTCCATCCGTTTGATGATCCGGATGTGATTGCCGGTCAGGGCACCATTGGCATGGAAATTTTGAGGCAGTACCAAAAGCCCATTCATGCCGTTTTTGTGGCGATTGGCGGCGGTGGATTAATCTCTGGCATTGCCGCTTATATTAAACGGCTCAGGCCCGAGATTAAAATTATCGGGGTTGAGCCGGTAGATGCAGATGCGATGAGTCAGTCTTTGGCCAAGGGCGATCGCGTCAGCCTCAAGCAAGTTGGGCTGTTTGCCGATGGCGTTGCCGTCAGGCAGGTCGGGCAAGAAACCTTCCGCCTCTGTCAGCAGTATGTCGATGACATTATTTTGGTCACCACTGACGATACCTGCGCGGCGATTAAGGATGTTTTTGAAGATACGCGCTCAATTTTAGAACCGTCGGGGGCATTGGCAATCGCCGGTGTCAAAGCCTATGTCGAACGAGAAGGCATTCGTCAGCAAAGTTTGATCGCCATTGCCTGTGGTGCCAACATGAATTTTGATCAGCTCCGCTTTGTCGCTGAACGCGCCGAAATCGGTGAGCACCGTGAGGCAGTCTTTGCCGTCACCATTCCAGAAAGGCCGGGTAGCCTAGGAAAATTTTGTGATTGTTTGGGCGATCGCAGCATCAGTGAATTTAACTATCGCATTGCCAACAAAGACCAAGCCCATATTTTTGTCGGCATCAAAGTCAAAGGCAGAGCCGACGCCCATGAGATTGCGCAAAATTTTGCCAGCAGAGGCTTTAAAACCCTGGACTTGACCGACGACGAACTCTCCAAAATGCACCTTAGACACATGGTCGGCGGCAAATCAGCCCTCGCTGACCACGAGCTACTGTATCGTTTTGAATTTCCTGAGCGGCCAGGGGCACTGACCAACTTTGTATCGGCCATGAGCCCCAATTGGAATATCAGCCTATTTCACTATCGTAATCACGGGGCCGACTACGGCAGAATCGTCGTTGGTATGCAAGTGCCCCCGACAGAAATGACCCAGTGGGAAGCCTTTTTACAAACCCTCGGCTACCGCTACTGGAATGAAAGTCATAATCCGGCCTATCAGCTCTTTTTGTAGAAGCCTGTAGAAGCCTGTAGATGCTGTAGAAGCTGTAGAAGCCTGTAGAGGGAGGCTGTAGAGCTTAGAGGGAGGAGGGGCTCTGCTGAGCCTCTACAGGCATGTAGACGGCTCAGCAGAGCCCTTGGTTTCGCTTTGGCCGCCCCTTCCAAGCGCTCCTTCACAAGCGCCCCTGCACAAGCGCCCCTGCACAAGTATGCGCAGCCAAAATTCCAAAGTATGCGCAGCCAAAATTCCATCTGAAGTGATCCCAATCCCTATGCAAAAATCAAATAACAACTATGCAGGAAAATTGCCTGGGCCTACCTTTCGTATAAGGAGATACAAAATAGACCCCAGAAATCTGTCACTTTTATCTTCGATTGAATTGCACAACACGCAAAACATCAAAAAATACATCATTCCCTGTTAAAGGTCTAAGTAAAACGATATGTGATTAATCCTGTCGGCTAGTCGGCAGCTTGCGGATACAGTCTTAGGCCGAAAAAAACTAAGCGACAGAAACTGAGCTAAAGAAGCCTGCTCAAAGAAGATGCCTTGGAAAAGCGACTTCTCGTCAGCGCTTCAGTTGTTCGGAATCAAGCGCTTGGAATTCAAAGATCAAGAAAAAGAATAATTGGCATCATCAAAGTTGTTGATTGTTGATGTTCTGAACTAAGCCCGTTACTGCCAGCTAGTTTCTAAGTTACCTTTCGCTATTTTGGGTTGCATCCTTAACTTAGGTAACCCTCTTTAAAATCCAAAACTCAATCTCCATCACTTGTGTAGGTCATCATTTATGTCCAAAGTTTCTCGTCGCAAGTTTATCGTTACCGCCGGAGCAACAACTGCCGCAGCTTTGTTCATCCATGGCTGTAGCTCAGGCGATGACAGTGCCGATCAAGCTGCCGATAGTGCGGCAAGCCCGACCGATTCAGCCGCCCCAGCAGCGGCAATTAGTCCAGAAGATGCGCCCGAAGTAACAACTGCTAAGCTAGGATTTATTGCCCTAACCGACTCAGCACCGCTCATTATTGCCCTAGAAAAGGGGATCTTTGCTAAATACGGGATGACAGATGTAGAAGTTTTAAAACAAGCTTCTTGGCCCGTCACCCGCGACAATATGGAACTAGGCTCCGCTGGCGGCGGTATTGACGGCGCGCACATCCTGACGCCGATGCCCTACATGATGGCGTTGGGCACGATCACCAAGCAGCCCTTGCCGATGTATATCTTGGCTAGATTGAATGTCAACGGTCAGGGAATTTCGGTGAGTAAAGATTACACCGATCTCAAAATCGGCACAGATAGCTCCAAAATGACAGAAGTTTTTGCCAAGGCTAAGACAGACAACAAAGAGCTGAGCGCGGCCATGACATTTCCCGGCGGCACCCACGATTTGTGGTTACGCTACTGGCTAGCAGCGGGCGGCATCAACCCAGAAACCGATATTTCTGTGGTGCCCGTCCCCCCACCTCAGATGGTAGCCAATATGAAAATTGGGGCGATGGAAACGTTCTGTGTGGGTGAACCCTGGAACGCTCAGCTTGTGAACCAAGATCAAGGCTATTCTGCCTTGGTGACCGGAGAGCTGTGGAAAGACCATCCAGAAAAGGCATTTGCGATGCGAGCCGACTGGGTAGATGCCAATCCGAAGGCGGCTTTAGCGATGACCAAAGCAGTTTTGGAAGCTCAGCAATGGTGCGACTTGCCAGAAAATAAGCAAGAAATGTGCGAAATCGTTTCCCAAGACAAGTGGTTCAAAGTTCCGGTTGAAGATATTGTCGGTAGAATGCAAGGCAATATCGATTACGGCAATGGCCGCACGGTTGAAAATCCCGACATTGCAATGAAGTTTTGGCGTGATAATGCCTCCTATCCTTACAAGAGCCACGATCTTTGGTTCTTAACAGAGGATATTCGCTGGGGCTATATCCCTGCCGATACGGACACCAAAGCCCTAGTCGATCAAGTGAACCGCTCGGATATATGGAAAGAAGCTGCTACAGCCATTGGGGTGGCTGAGGCGGATATCCCGACGAGTGACTCACGGGGGGTCGAGACTTTCTTTGATGGGGTGAAATTTGATCCCGAAGATCCAAAAGCCTACTTAGATAGTCTCAAAATCAAAAAAGCCTAGGACTTTTCCCGAGACCGTTTCCCGAGACCGTTTCAAGAACTGTCTCAACAGCTTGAAAAAGCCAATGAGTAGCAATCCCTGAGTTTGGGATAGTGCCTTAGAACGTTTACTTAAGCGAGTGACCTGCTAATTGAGCAACGGTTTTAGCCGATCAAAACGTTCTAAGGCAGCTCAACAGATACGATCAACGGCTCTGCAACGCTTGCTGAATGAAGCTCACAATTCAGCAATGCATCAATCTGTTACCTTCGCCAAGGGGCCTTACACGGTTTTAGAAGACGTTTCTCTCCGACTTGCTTTTCTGACTTGCCCTCTTCTCTTAACTCCCTAATATGCCATGACAGCCAACCTTGATCACCAACTTACTCAGCCAAAGGCGCTGCTGAGTTGGATAAAAAATCCGCCGCATAAATTATTTCGTCCCTTTGTTGCGCTTTTGTTTATTTTGACCCTGTGGCAGGTAGTGTGCAGCAGCCCTGATGCTAATTTGCCAAACCCTATCCAGGTGTTTAAAGACACGTCTAATTTAATTTTTGATCCGTTCTTTGACAATGGCGGCACGGACAAAGGACTGTTTTGGCAGATTTTAGCCAGTCTGCAACGGGTAGCTGTGGGCTATACCCTAGCGGCGGTGGTTGGCATTGGGCTCGGCATTTTAATCGGCTCCAATGCGTTTATGTTCGATGCGCTCGATCCGCTCTTTCAAATCCTGCGGACGGTGCCCCCCTTGGCTTGGCTACCAATTGCCCTAGCGGCTTTTCAAGAGGCGAATCCTTCGGCTATTTTTGTGATTTTTATTACCGCAATTTGGCCAATTATCATCAATACGACCGTAGGGGTTCAGCAAATTCCTCAAGACTATAAGAACGTTGCGAAAGTGCTGCGGCTGAAAGGGTTTAAGTACTTCAAAGAGATTATGTTTCCGGCTGCAGTGCCGTACATTTTTACGGGGCTCAGGATTGGCATCGGACTGTCTTGGCTAGCGATTGTTGCGGCTGAAATGCTGGTCGGCGGCGTGGGGATTGGTTTCTTTATTTGGGATTCTTACAACAGTTCCCAACTGAGTGAAATTATTTTGGCTTTGATTTATGTGGGTATTGTCGGCCTGATTTTGGATCGTCTGGTGGCATGGTTGGCGTCTTGGGTTGTCCCTACAAAGCCACAACAGTAGCAACAGTAGCCGCTAAAAGGCTCTCGTCAAAAGGTTCAGTAATTTTAGCGCTATAAACTTTAGCGAATTGCCATGACTGCGTTTCTAGAAATTGACCATATTGATCGGGTTTTTCCACTGACGGGCGGCGGCAGATATGTGGCGCTTCAAAACATTAATTTGACGATTGATTCGGGTGAGTTTGTTTGTTTGTTGGGCCATTCTGGCTGTGGCAAATCGACGATGCTCAACATTGTTGCAGGCTTAGATAAACCGACCCAGGGCGGCATTATTTTAGAAGGCAAGCAGGTCAAAGAGCCGGGGCCTGATCGAATGGTGGTGTTTCAAAACTATTCGCTGCTGCCTTGGAAAACCGTTCGGCAAAATATCGCCTTAGCTGTCGATCAGGTGTATCCGGAAAAACCGGCTGCGGAGCGGCGCGAGATTGTAGATCACAATATTAATATGGTCAATTTGCGCCATGCGGTGGATAAGCTGCCGGACCAACTGTCCGGGGGGATGAAGCAGCGAGTGGCGATCGCCCGCGCCCTTGCCATTCGCCCCAAGCTGCTGCTACTGGATGAACCCTTTGGTGCATTAGATGCTTTGACCCGAGGCAGCCTGCAAGAGCAGTTAATTGCCATTTGCCAAGAGCACAAGCTCACTTGCCTGATGGTGACCCACGACGCGGACGAAGCCTTGCTGCTCGCCGATCGCATTGTCATGCTCACCAATGGGCCAAATTCCCACATTGGTCAAATTATCAATGTCCCAATTCCGCGCCCTCGCAATCGCTTAGAGGTGGTCAACCATCCGGATTATTACGATTTGCGCAATGACATTATCTATTTTCTCAACCAGCAGAAAAAAGCCAAGAAACAGCAGCTTCAGGCTCCTGTGCTCCCAATTGGGCCCTTGCTGGGCAACCCCTAGAGAAAGTCAGCTTGAATTTGGGCTATATGCCGCTGACGGACTGTGCGCCTTTGGTGGTGGCCAAAGAAAAAGGGTTTTTGCCAAGTATGGGTTGACCCAGGTGAATTTGGTCAAAGCCCCGAGTTGGGAGGCGATCGCACAGGGCATCACCAACGGCAGCCTAGACGCGGCGCAAATGGTAGCGGCCATGCCCCTAGCCATGACAATGGGGCTCAACAATCAGTCCCCCATGCCCACCTTGAGCGCGTTAACCCTTTCGCGCAACGGCAATGCGATTACGCTCTCTCAGGAACTCTATGCCAGTGGTATTCGCACATTGGCCGATTTTGGCCAGGTGATCGCCGCCAACCCCACCCGCGTATATCGACTCGGCATTGTCAGCCAAGCCTCCATGCACAACCTGATGCTGCGCTATTGGCTAGCCACCCAAGGTATTGACCCCGATCGAGATGTAGAACTGATTAGCATTTCCCCAGCAGAAATGTTTGACAATCTTAAAGTGGGTAACATTGACGGCTACTGCGCAGGCGAACCGTGGAATGCAAAAGCCGTTGCCGAAAAAGTAGGCTTTGTGATCGCCACCGATTTAGAAATTTGGCCCAACTATTTAGAGAAAGTATTAGGCGTTAGCGAAGCTTGGGCGAACCAATACCCAACCACCCACGTGGCTCTTGTGAAAGCCCTCATAGAAGCCTGCCAATACTGCGACGATCGCCGCCACCGCGAAGAAATTGTTCACCTCATTTCACCCCCCGACTATTTGGGCTGTGAGGCCCGCTACTTGCGCCCCGGATTTTTAGATCCTTATGATCGCGGCACCGAAGCCGCACCGGAGAGCCTGCCCAACTACCACGAATTTTATGCCAACATCACCAACTGCCCCAGTCGCGTTGAAGCACTGTGGATTTTGGTTCAAATGGCGCGATGGGGGTGGGTGCCCTTTCCACGCAATTGGATTGAAATTGTCGATCGCGTCCGCAGGGCCGATATCTACGAAGAAGCCGCCAGGCAGCTCAATATGCCTAGATTAGAGCCAGAAAGAGTCTCCTTTACCCTATTTGACGGCAGCGTTTTCAATCCGGATAATCCGGTTAAGCACTTGCAATCGTTAGACATCAAACGCGAGATTACAATTGCAGAAGTGCCGATCGATCGGTGGCGGTGCCAACAGCCTAGTTTTTATTCTATTGGTTTAGTTTCTATCTTTATAAAGACACCGAATAAGGACACTGAATAAAGACACCGAATAAGGACACCGAATAAGACACCCCAAAAGGACATCTCATTCCATCACTTTTTTATTTACTCTGGTCACTTTCATGAATGCTACGCCAGCGGCTACGAGCAATCTTACCGATTCCTCCCTAGCGCCTTCTTCAACTCACTTTTTGGAATTTGACGGGGTCTCTAAAATTTATCCAACCCCCAAGGGGCCTTACACGGTTTTAGAAGACGTTAACTTAACCGTTAATGAAGGTGAATTTGTTTGCTTGATTGGTCACTCCGGCTGTGGTAAGTCAACTCTGTTGAACATGGTTTCTGGGCTCAATCAGCCGACCGCTGGGCAAGTAAAGCTCCATAACCAGCGCATTACCGAACCAGGGCCTGAGCGAATGGTGATTTTTCAAAACTACTGTTTGCTGCCTTGGAAAACCGCCTACGAAAATGTTTACTTAGCAGTTGAACAGGTCTATCCCAACAAGTCTGCGCAAGAGCGAAAAGAGATTACCTTAGAGCATTTGGAGATGGTGGGCCTAAGCGAGGCAATCCATAAAAAACCCGATCAGCTCTCAGGTGGTATGAAGCAGCGGGTGGCGATCGCCCGCGCCCTAGCGACTCGCCCCGAAGTGCTGATTATGGATGAGCCCTTTGGCGCGCTAGACCCCATCACCCGCGAAGAAATGCAGGAAGAGCTGCTAAAAATTTGGATAGATCATCGCGCCACCGTCTTGATGATTACCCACGACATTGACGAAGCGCTATTTTTGGCCGATCGATTGGTGATGATGACCAATGGCCCTAGCGCCCATATCGGTGAAGTTTTAGAAATTCCCTTTGAGCGACCTAGACAGCGCGCCCAAGTCATGAAGGATCCTCGCTACTATGAATTGCGCAACTATGCCCTTGACTTTCTCTTCCGCCGCTTTGCCCATGACGATGCGATGGAGTAGTCGCTAGCCATTGGCAGTGCTCGAATAGGTGATAGCTCGGCCTACAGACTGCGCGCAACCCTATTTCATCCAAGGTGCAGAAATATTCTCTAACTGTTCGCGCTCTGTATCTGTCATCTGCCAGCCTAAAGCCCCTGCATTCTGTTCAGCTTGTTGGGCATTTTTGGCGCCGGGAATGGGGACAACGCCTTTGCTGATGAGCCAGTTTAGGGCCACTTGAACGGTTGTTTTTTCGTGGGCAGCACCGATAGATTGCAGGGCTGCTAAAACGGGCTCAATTTTTTGCAAGCTTTTTTTACTAAATTTGGGATCTAGGCGGCGAGCGCCTGTCGGTTTGCGATCGCTGCCTACGGTGTACTTACCTGTGAGTAAACCTTGAGCCAAAGGGCTATAGGCCAACAGCGTCACTTCTAAATTTTGTGCCGCTTCGTATACGCCATTGGTTTCGATGTTGCGGTGCAGCAGCGAATACTGCACTTGATTCACGGCCAAAGGAATACCCCTAGCGGCAAGGAGCGTATGGGCTTCACGCATTTGCTTAGCAGAGTAATTGCTCACGCCGATGGTTTTAATGCGGCCTTGCGCTACTTCGTCGGCTAGGGCATTCATCAGCGTCTTTTGGTTGAGCAAAAAGTCGAAGGGCCAATGCACTTGATACAGTGCCACCGTAGGAACTTTGAGGCGTTTGAGGCTAGCGGTTAGGGCATCGGCGACCGCTTGGGCCGAGAATCGCCAGGGGGTGGGCATATACTTGGTAGCGACTATGACGGGGCGATCGGTGGCCTGCATAAATTCGCCAATCAGCGCCTCAGATTTGCCTAGGCCATACACTTCGGCAGTGTCGATCAAATTGACACCAGCGGCAAGCGAGGCTTGAAAAGCCGCACGAATATCATCTACACCATAGGTGCCGCCATATTGCCAGAAAAGCGAGTCGCCCCAAGCCCAAGTCCCTAGCCCTAATGCAGGAATTTGTGGGCCTTTAGGGCCCAGCATGGTGGTTTGTAAATCAGAGGGACTGCTCATAGCAAAAAGGATTCTGTGAGGGTTTTAGCTTTTCTAAGGTAGCGGTTTTAGCTCGATTTGGCTGGCTCGATTTGGCTGGCTCGATTTGGCTGGTTATCTTCTAGGCTGGGCTAGTCACGCTGCTCAGCAATCAAAAAGTCTACAAACTGACGGGCGCTACGACCTGAACGACCGTTATGGCGGGTAGCCCATTGACGCGCGCGCCAGTCCAAATTATCTGGATCAATGCTCAGTTCGGCTTGTCGGGCCAGTTCGTGGACGATAGCCAAGTAAGTTGCGATCAGCCGGGGTAAAGGTGAGGGTGAGGCCAAAGCGATCGCTAAAGGAAAGTTTTTCCTGCACCGTATCCCATGCCTGAATTTCCTCAGCATCTTTGGGCTTAGGTCGCTCATCAAAAAATTCGCGAATGAGATGGCGACGGTTAGAAGTTGCATATACAACGACATTTTGCGGACGGGCCGTGACGCCCCCTTCTAAGACCACTTTGAGTGCTTTGAATGCTTCGTCATCTTCTTCAAAGGATAAATCATCGACAAAAATGATGAACTTTTGCGGTACCTGGCTGAGTGGTTCAACGATGTGGGGCAGATGATGTAGCTCAGCTTTGGGCACTTCTATGAGACGCAGGCCCGAGTGGCCATACTCATTGAGCAGGGCTTTTACCAGGGAAGATTTACCCGATCCCCGGCTGCCGTACAGCAGCACGTTTTGAGCGGTATGGCCTCGCAGCAGCGATTCAGTGTTTTGGATCAGCTGCTGCTTGGGATGCTCGTAGGCAACAAGCTGCTTTAACAGCACAGGATCAGGGCGAGTAATACCCACTAGCTTGCCAGAGGTATCAGCATGGGCATAACGCTGCCAGCGTAAAGCCCGGTATTGGCCAAAAATGCCGACCCCGTGGCTATGGTAGTAGTGGGCCAGCTCGATGGGCGCTTTTGTCCAGTCAGACTCGGACGGAAAGCTCACGGGTAGCTGAGGTTCAGTGGCAGGCTGCATCACTGGTGGGGCAGGGCGATGCGCTTGAGGGGCGATATCGCGATCGCACACCTGCTGTATCCACCGACTTAACTGCTCTGGCGACAAATGATACAGCTCATACAAAATCCCTAAGTCGTGGTGCACGGCGGCCAAAATTCCCGGAGCACAAATTTTGTCAACAGCCTGTGAAACATCTGGCGAAAGCTGCTGAGCCTGCTGAGAAAAAGCATTGTCAGCAACCAAAATTTGGCTAATGAGGTAATGCTGCCAGCTCTGGTTGGCACTAGCGAGAGCCGTAAACCAGCGACCATAAGCGCGGCGACATTCCAGGATGTGGGACATCGTCTGGGCACTTTGGGCTTGAGCCGCCTGGCTCAACGCGCTCAAGAGTGCAGTAAAAGCTTGGCCAATGTCTTGAGCTAATACAGATTGATAAAGCAACAGCGACGACGACTGCTCGCGATAATGGTGAATTGTTGCCCTGCTGCTAAGGCTTTTTGGCTTGGCTAGCGCATCCAGTAGTCCCATAACTGCCTTGATTGTGAACCCTATCTATCCTATACAGCTACCGAAGATTCTGAATGGATATTGTGATTAAAGCAGGCTCAGTGAAGATTAAGCTATCTTTCTATACGCTCAGGTAATGCCCGCTATTGGCGTATGATTTGGCCTATTAAAGCCTCTCTGTACCTCTTGCAGGTAACCTATAGACCCTCTACAGATCCTCTAAAGACCCTCTACAGACAACCGAGTAAAATCGACATGGCCGACATTCCCTTTGCAGCTCTCGTTACCTTGCTCTATGGCATTCTTGCGATCGTGGGCGGCACCATTGGCTACAGACAAGCTGGTAGTAAAGTTTCCCTCATTTCAGGGGTGATCAGTGGGTTTCTGCTGTTGGTGGCGGCCTATCTGCTATGGGGTGGGGCGGCGGTTGGGCCACTGCTGTCGGCGATCATTAGCCTCATCTTGATAGTTGTCTTTGCCATTCGTTGGTTCAAAACACGTAAGTTCATGCCCGCTGGCCTGATGATTATGGTTGGGGTAGTCAATTTGGCAACGTTATGGCTGACGCTGCCGATTAATTAAACTTCAACCTTATGCTGTGTTTTCAGCATTTTCACTGAATTTGGCTGATGTTTTTATAAAGATATGCTCGCACCAGCAGCCAAACTTTAGCAGAGTTGTTAGCTTGATAGGTATTAGCACTGACCTACTTTTACTCGCTAAACGCTATGCTCTCCGACGCTCTGTACGAACAGATTAAAAGCAAAGATTATTGTCGAAACTGCGAAGCAAAAAAACTTGATAACGACAGTTTAGCTAAAGATGGCAATACTGTTTTTCACCATTGTTTGAATTGTGGCTTTGAGTACTGGGATACCGAAGCCGAGAAAAAATACTACCAAAAGTATCACAAAGACTCAGATAAAAAGACCGGGGATGATCAACCCTGGGGCGCAGGTTCGATTATATTTCTGTTGATGCTGGTCACTATCTTAGCGATTACCCTCGTTGAGCGAGAAGAAGATCCAGCCATCTTAGAACCGGTTAGCCAGCTTGGCATCTCTGCTGGGATAGCCAGTACTGGGATAGCTAGTCCTGGGATAGCTAGTTAGCGGTTCCGTCCGTCGGTATTGCCTCTGAAGCTGTACCCTCTGAAGCTGTACCCTCTGAAGCTGTGCCCTCCGAAGCTGTGCCCTCTGAAGGTGTGCTGTCTGCAGGTGTTTCTGCAGCAGGGGCCGCTTCAGCAGGTGTTTCTGCAGCGATCCAGCCGGAGGTGCGCCGCTCCACCGCATTGCCAAGTCCGCCTGAAACCACATAAATTTTCGCCTGGTTGACCGGGGCAGCATCACTCTCTTGCGGGTCTGTTGAATTCTCCAGACTCTGTACATATAGCTGGTCACCGGTAAAGTCTGGGCCGCCTATGTCGAGCTGATAGGTCTTGCTCTGAGCCACTAGGTCTATGGTAATTTGGGGTTCGGCAAGGCCAAAATCAGCCAAGTTAGCCGTATCGACTTGGAGTGTTTTAACTGTTGGGCTCGTTAACTGACTGAGCAAAAATGCAACCGCACCGCTCTCGGCTAAAGTGTTGTTGGGCTCAGTCATTTGCCAGGTGCCGTCTTCATTTTTGCGAAAAGAGAGGGTCTCGCCCGATCGCTTGAGGGTGAGCTGGGTGATGTCTTGTTCTGCAACAGGGAGCAGCGGTTCGCCTTCGGCGGCTGAGTTGGGCGCTGCCGTGACAGTTGGCTCCAAACCGCTCTGTCTGTTGTCGGTTTGTTGACGCTCAAAGAAAAGCACGCCGCCGCCGAGGGCGATCGCACCAATGACCAACAGCACTGTCGAACGTTTTAACATCGTTTTAAGATCCTCAAAAACTCTCCTAGCGCCGCCGCAGCCACAAGGTTCCGGCACCCACCAAACCCAACAGCGGGAAGACGACTATAGCCAACAGCGTCAGTAAGATTTGCTGCGATCGCGTCATATCAAATCGACGGTTGGTCGGTTCTTTGGGGCGAATAGACAGCGTCGGATTGTCCAACTTGCTCAGCCAGTTCACTGAATTTAAGAACACATCACCATTGAGCTGCTGACTAAACAACCCATCAGTGGCAAAGCTAGAATTACCAATCACCACCATCCGGCTCTCCTCAGACGGTAAATCTGTCGCCGCTTGCGTCGGCTCATCTTGCGTCGGCTCATCAGCATCTGTCACAACGGCTGGGCGAGAAAGCGCTACCCCAATCGCAAAGGGGCCTGCCGGAGCTTGATTCGGATCAATCGCCAATTCTCCCTCCGTAAAGGGCTGCGCGTGACTGCGCTGCGCCGTAAACAACAGGGGAGTTTCATCCACATTGTCCACTTCGCGAATCTGCAGCGGCCGCACAACCGGAAAAAACGAGCGCCCATTTTCAAACGCTGCGGTAATTGGATGGTCGCCATAGTCTGTCACCAAGGGCGCGACTGGGCCTAGACCCACAAGCTGGCCGCCACCAGACGTATCAATCACCAGCGTATTTTCAGGCACAACACCCCACTGACTCATCAGCACTTCTAGGCCAGTGGTCACCTGCGGATCTATCATCACAAAGACGCTGCCGCCCGCTTCTAAATACGTTCTAATCGCAATGACTTCAGCATCAAACAACTTCTTTTGAGCACCGGCAATAATCAAGACATCGGCATCTTCAGGTACTTGCTGGGTATTCGCTAAATTCAGCGGCTCAACGGTATAGTTTTCGTCGCGCAGTCGATTCGCTGCTTCAAAAAATCCTGCTTTCGATCCGTCAATGGCATATTCTTCATGGCCCTGCAAAAAATACACGACCCCGACATTGGCTTGACTGAGCTGGGCAAGTTTGTTGGTCAGTTGCCTCTCAGTCAAGGGCTCTTGAGGGCCAAGCTGCTGTACCAAGAGGGTGCGATCGCCTGCCCGCAAAACACTTCGCTGCCGGTTTGCACCCCTAGCTGTTGTGCCAGTTGAGGGTCAGCCAGCGGATCGACATAGCGATAGGTAAAGTCGCTGTTGAGCCGACGATAGTTCTCCAGCATCTGCTGATCGGTAGGATTCGGCACAGCGCTAAAAATCAGCGCTTCAGTCGGCTGCTCCAAGTTTTGCACCACTTCAGCAGACGCTGGCGATAGGGTCAGCAATTGTCCTTCGGTCAAGTCAGTGCGACTGTCGTAGCGCGCCCCCAAAAAATTGACCAAGCCCAAAATCACCACGACCGCCAAAAATCGAAAATTGCCGCATTGGTGCTCGCTTGCGTGGAACGACGCTGCCAAAAACCGCCATAGCTGATAGCTGCGAAACTGGCCACCAGCAGCATAGCGCCCACCACCAACAGGGACAGGGCCACCAGCGTCCAACCATTCATCAAGCCCACCACCAAACCGGCGGTCACGAGCATTAACCCTGGCCAAATCAGGTATTTGAGCGCCTTCGAGAGAGTTTTCATGGGCTGCACCTAAACAATCGGGCTAAATAAATTTGACACTGACGAACGCTGACCTCAAAAACTGATCTATAGAGACTGATCTAAAAGACTTGACCGAATAGATCTGACCTAACAGACTGAACCTAAAAGACCTGACCTAAGACCGCTGAAACCGTAAAGTATCGATGGATTGGGCGGTCAGAAATATTCCGAGAACGATGTAGCTCAAAAATAAAATCAGACCGCTGCTGTCAAAAATGCCTTGGACAAAATCAGTGTAGTGGGTGAGCAAAGAGAGATGACCCAAAGCATCGCCCAAGACACCAGGCAGATTAGAAATAGCATCGATCACCCAGAGCAAAAGCACTAAGCCAAACGTCATCATCGCCGCTAGCACCGTACTCGATGAGAGCGAAGAAATAAACATTCCTAACGACAGTACACTGGCAGCTAATAGCAACAAACCCGCATGGCTCAGTAAAAAGATCGACGGTGGAAAAGCCGGTGAACTCGCAGCAAAGGCCACTGACTCAGCGATCAACAAGGGCAGCAGCATCCCCGCATAAAAGGTGACTACGCCCAGTAGCTTACCGAGCGCTACGACCCAATTGGTCAACGGGGAGGTGGCCAATAGCTCTAATGTGCCTTGCTTACGCTCTTCGGCATAGAGACCCATCGACAGCATGGGCAATACAAACATAGACAGTGAGCCTAGCAAATTGAGATAGATCTGTAAGAACTCGTAGGGCAAATCTATGGACTGTGCCCCTAGTCCCATCTGGTCAGCGGCAGCAGCTTGGGCAATTAAACCCTCGGGAGATAAGAGCAAAGCGACCAAAAATAAGCCGCCAATCAGCCAAAACACCACCGCAATAATGTAAGCCAGCGGCGAAGTAAAATAGCTCTGCAGTTCTCGCCGGTAAATGGCGAGCAAGTTGCTCCATAAAATGTTCATAGGCTCTTTTTCTGGGGAGGTCGGCTTTCAGGGGCTGATCTTTCAGGGGCCACCCTTTTGGGAGGCGGGCCTTCGTCTGTAGCGCCTGTATCGGCCACAGGAGAATCAGCCGTTGCAGGTTGTTCTTGGGTCGTTAGGTTAATAAATACATCTTCTAAGCTGGCGCGGCTACGGCTTAGCTCAAATAGATCTAAGCCCTGGCGAACTACGGTGGAGGCGATCGCACTGCCCACATCGTCAGCCCCCTGGGTGATCACCTGATAGCGAATATGACCGTCACCAAGCCCCTCCGTGGTGGTGGGCTTCACCTTAATCACCCCCGGCACAGACCGCAGCGCCGAGAGCGCCCTGGCCTCTTGGCCCCGCAGTTCTACCCAGTAGCCTCCTTGGCCGGTTAATCGCGCTACCAAATGCTCAGGGCTATCGGTCGCGATAATTTCACCCCGGTCAATAATGGTAATGCGATCGCACGTCGCACTGACCTCCGGCAAAATATGCGTCGAGAGAATAATCGTATGCTCACCCGCTAGGCTCTTGATCAAGTTGCGCACCTCAATAATTTGTCGAGGATCCAAACCCACCGTAGGTTCATCTAAGACAATCACCGGAGGATTGTGCACAATGGCTTGGGCAATACCGACCCGCTGCCGAAAGCCCTTAGAGAGCTTGCGGATAATCACATGGGTTTTTTCTTGGAGATTGCAGCGCTGAATGGCTGAGGTCACTTGCCGGGTGCGATCACCCGCGCTGACCCCCTTAATTCGAGCCACAAAATGCAAAAACCACTCACGGTCATCTCAGGATACAAAGGTGGCGTCTCCGGCAAATACCCAATGTTTTGACGCACCGCCATCGACGCTGTGTGTACATCCTTACCAGCAATCCGCGCCGTTCCTGCCGTCGCGGGCAAATACCCCGTCAAAATCCGCATCGTCGTCGTTTTGCCAGCCCCTTTGGCCCCAAAAAACCTAAAATTTCACCCGGCTCTACGGTAAAAGACACATCCTTAATCGCCGCCGTAGAGCCATAGGTTTTACTGAGCTGGTCAACTTCAATCATGGTCATCCCCCAATGATGAATCCCTATCTAGAACGTCCATCAAGACGCCCAACCCAATGAGAGTCAAAAGCACCTGCAATCAAGCCTATTCAATCAGGCCTATTCCATCAAATCTATTCCATCAAGCCTATGCGATCGCAGCATATGCCTTACACTAAATCATGCCTAAAAACTGCAACCAGCATGGCATCTTAGCATCTAAATAAACGCAAACCCCTGGCAAAACCAAAATTTCCTCACCTCCTTGGCTCCAAATGGACAGCCCAGCAAAAGACCCTCGGCTGGCGACACTTTCATGTCGTCAATCGCAAAAATCAAGGCAAATGGGTCTTTGCCGAACTGGTCGCGGCCTGTGATCCTAACGTGCGATTGTGGCTCAATGCCAAGGCACTCAAGAACCGCAATTTGTGGGCCGCTGGCTGGCAAACGCTTGAAGAAATTCACAGCGAGTCCTAAGCGTTCGTACTAGAATAAAAGGGCACAAACGATATCTTGATATTGCTAGATTGGCGTCACCGGAACGCGTCACAATTACATCACAACTCAACCGTCAGGTGCCATGGCTTTTTCCTCAACCTCACCCGAAAATCTTCCAGAAGACGCAGCCCTGCTCAAAGCGGTGCTGCCGCCTCTACTAGAAGACTTTCGGCACTGGTTTGGCCGCATCATTGACATGTTAGAAACCCAAACCCTATCCTTTTTGACCCCTGAACAGCAGCAAGATTTACTCGCTAGAGTGCACTCTGCCGAGCAACAGGTGAGCGCCTCCCAAGCTTTATCCTCAGCCACCGATAGCCAAGCCGGAATTGAGCTGTCCGTGGTGATGTCTTGGCACAAGCTAGTGTATGAATGCTGGGGCATCGCTAATCGCCTCAGAAAAGATCAAAACGAGGTCTAAAATCTCCCCAAGCCCCGTCTCAGAGAGCTATCTCACCGATTTATCCCACAGAGCCGTCTCATAAGGGCCATCTCATAAGGGCCATCTCATAAGGGCCGTCTCATAAGGGCCATCTCATAAGAGCCATCTCATAAGAGCTATCTCACAGCTTCATCTCAACGCCATAGACGCCATCGACCACTGTCCCTATCAACTCAGTTGAATTCTCCCCCCCAAAAGGCCATGCTTCATCTGCTCTACATGCTTGCTTTCACCGTTTTAGCGGTTCTTGCAGTCTCTAATATGCTGCGCAACTTGGTTAGGCTGGGCACTCAGATGAACAAGCCCTTGCCCAATACCTCCCAAGCTCAGCGCCCTGTCCCTCATCCCGAATTACTAGACGAGAGCGGTGATGTTATCAATGAACCGTTATTGGTCATGCGTTCTATTAATATCAAAGATGCACGCGATCAGCTAGATGCCCTATACGATGCCTCCAGCAGCCATGACGATGTCCATGAAGAAAGCTGAATCTAGCGTAAGTGCTCAGTAAGTGCCCAGTAAGTGCCCAGTAAGTACTCATATATTGAGTAGGCTTATATCATTTGGCCTAATATTACGCTGTGCTCTGATATAGCTTGCTTTGTCCATATTGAAGGCCCTAGCCGTTAACCATCGGTAGGGCTTTTCTCTTTGCCAATTTGCTCTATGACTTTCGATACACAACCTAGGCCCCATCAGCTCAGCCCAAATCGCTTGAATAAAATTTTGACCATTATTCACAAGGAGACAACTGTCCCTGGGCTGGTGGGTGAAAAATTAGCAACCTTAGGATACAAGCTAGATATTCGCGCGCCTATTTTTGGCGAACCCTTACCCGATGATTTTGAAAATTATGCCGGGGCGCTTGTGTTTGGTGGGCCGATGAGTGTCAATGATGATGAGCCCTATCTGCATCAGGAAATGGTGTGGATTCAGCAGGCGATCGCAGCGCAGCTCCCCTACTTAGGAGTTTGCTTAGGGGCTCAGCTATTGGCCAAGGTGCTAGGAGCCAAGGTAGAACCTCATGCCAATGCCGTTGAAGAAATTGGCTACTACTCGGTGTACGCCACAGCCGCCGGAAAAGAGCTGTTTCCAGAAAAGCTCCAAGTGTATCAGTGGCACAAAGAAGGGTTTGAGCTGCCAGAGGGTGCCGTGCTGCTAGCACGGGGGGATGACTTTCCCAACCAGGCATTTCGATGGAATGAGCGCACCTATGGTGTCCAATTTCATCCTGAAATGACCGCCGAGATGATGGACTTTTGGACAACGCAAGGCGCTGATCTGATCGGCGCACCTAACACCCAAAGCCGCGAACTGCAGCTAGCAAACCATGGCCAATACAGCGCCATGGTTGACCAGTGGTTGGAAACTTTTTTAACAAATTGGCTAGAAGGCGGTACCGAATTTACCCCCCTCTAGCATGATGAACAGGTTGTCTGTGGATGTGGTCTATGTTGAAACAATCACTATGGGGTTTATTTGCGATCGCACTTTCATGCGCCCTACTGTTTCAATCCTGCGGTGGTAGTGATAATCTGCGCGTCGATAATGCCCCCGTCGAAACCACTGGGCAAACTACCGGACAAACCACCGCACTCGAACAAGAACATCAAGGTGACACCCCAACCCCAACGCCCGTTGCCATGGCAGAACCCAGCGTTCCAGTCACGGGTAAAGAGATCGTCTACGCCACCATTGAAGGCCAATCGATCACAGGCTATTTGGCACAGCCAGAGACCTTAGAAGCCGAAAATCAGGCCAGTGAACCCCTACCCGCCATCATCACCATTCACGAATGGTGGGGGCTCAACGACAACATCAAAGCCATGACCCGCCGACTCGCTGGAGAAGGCTACACCGTGCTGGCGGTAGATTTATACAGCTCAAAAGTTGCAACCGACCCAGCCGAGGCCCGTGATCTGATGCGTACAGTCATGGATAATCCTGGCTGGGCCCAAGAAAATCTATTCCAGGCCAGCCAGTTTTTAACTGAAACCTACAGCGCCCCTGCAATCGGCTCCATCGGCTGGTGCTTTGGCGGCAACTGGTCACTGCGCACCGGCCTTTTACTCGACGGTCTCGACGCCATAGCAATTTATTATGGCCAGCTCATTTTGTCTGCCGAAGCGCTAGATGGGCTAGATATGCCCATTATTGGTTTTTTTGGCGCAGACGATAGCTCAATTCCCGTCCAAGATGTGGAAAATTTTGAATCTATCCTGGCTAACTTAGGCAAAACGGCTGACATCCATCTTTATCCCGGCGTCGGTCATGCCTTTGCCAATCCCTCCGGCCAAAACTACAACGCCGAAGCCGCCGAAGACGCTTGGCAAAAGACAACAGCGTTTTTTGCCACCCATCTCAAGTCCAGCTAAAGCAATCCGGCCATTGCCTTGCCCAACTTTCTGCTATAGCTTCTTTCGAGTGAGTTAGGCCAATAGGCATTCTCCTCATTCTCCTTGGAAAGGCTGCGCCAATGCTGGAAGCCTTGACGAGCAGCGGTGAGATTCGGCGTCAAACATTACAAAAGTTTGCGAACCGGAGATAAACACGCGCTCACAGGCGAAAACCTAATAAGACAAGCCTGAAGATAGCGACTCAAACATATCGGGCATCTTTCCGATATATCAACTTTTTGTGATGAAGTCCATGTCTGGCCGTATGCGGATTCATCTGTACTTAGGGATCGACCCGCTAAAGCCAAACAATACCGAAAAAAATGATTGGAGCAATGATGCAATGACGGCACTCTCTCAAACAACTGATCTCATTCTGACAACGTTAGAAGGCGTTCCTGGCCATAGAATCGTCGAGCATTATGGACTCGTTCAAGGCAGCACCATTCGTGCTAAGCACGTAGGTCGAGACATTATGGCTGGCCTCAAAAACATTGTGGGCGGCGAACTCAAAGGCTACACCGAACTGCTCCAAGAAGCCCGCAAAGAATCGGTAGAACGCATGGTCAAACAGGCCCAAAAGCTCGGTGCCAATGCGGTTGTGAATGTTCGTTTTGCTACCTCTTCAGTGGCACCCGGAGCCGCCGAACTATTTGCCTACGGTACAGCCGTCCAAGTTCGCCCCTCGAATACATAATCTCCCTTGCTTTCCCTATCTCCCTCTCTCCCTCTCTCCCAAAACCACCCACCCACCCAAAACCACCATGGAAAGCCTAATTTGGTTCGGAATTTTGATGTGCATCGGCTACTTTGTGGGCCAGCACTTAGAGCAAAAGCACTACCGCTCAATTCGCTCGCGCGAGCGGCAGACCATGCATATCCCGATGATGAACTTTGGTGCCAAACAGCCCATACCTCAGGCTTTGGACTCTCAAATGTTTGTCGGCAGTGTGGTGATTGCCAATGATTTCTTTAAGAGCTTTTCAGCGGGGCTACGCAACTTAGTCGGTGGCCGCATCGTGGTGTACGAAAGCATGATTGATCGCGGTCGCAGGGAAGCTGTACTGCGAATGAAGGAAGATGCGATCGCTTGGGGAGCCACCCAAATCGTCAATGTCCGCTTTGCCACTTCTACTATCTCAGGCCAATCCCAAAACAATGCAAACACTTCAGTTGAAGTGATGGCCTACGGCACCGGCATTCGTTAGCCAATATCCCATGAGCCATTTTTTAGAAGAAGAAGAAGACAACGTCAATGTCACCCCCGTTAATCCCCTCGTTAATTTAGCTTACCTAATGGCCACGGTGGGCATTGTCGGGGCTGCTATTTACGGTATTTCGGGCATTATCGCGACACAGTTAGCCGTACGGATGGACACCAAAACCGAAGAAAAAATTGGCGCAGCCATGACTGAGGTGCTCCGCACGGCTACTTTACCTCACGATACTCGCATCAGTTACCTCGAAGGGCTGCTAGGTGAACTCCAGGCCGACGTTGCCAAAACAACCTTAAAAGCCAGTAGCTACCCCCCGCTCAAAGTCGCCATCTTAGACGATGACATTGAAAATGCCATGGTGGCAGCAGGCAGCTACCTTTTTGTCACCGATGGCTTGCTCCAAAGTGTAGAAACCGAAAATGAGCTGGCCTTTGTGCTCGCCCACGAACTCGGTCATTTGCACCATCGAGATCCGCTAAAAGCCTTGGGCAGAGGACTGATGTGGGCGACCTTGAACGGTCTCTTGGGCCTAGGGCAAGGGCCTACAGCGCTCACTAGTGCCGCCAACCTAGCAAGCCTCAGCTATAGCCGTAATCAAGAAACGGCTGCTGATGACTATGCCCTAGCGCTGACAGTGGCCCATTACCAACATGGCGATTACGCACTGGACTTTTTTGAGCGTATTCAAGCGCAAGAATTTGACCTCGGTGCCCTGAGCAAAATTGCCGAATGGCAACAGACTCATCCACTCACAGACCAACGCATTCAGCGATTGGAAAAAGCCCTAAAAGATAACGGCTGGCCCACAGTTGGTCAGGCCACACCACTGCCCAATGGCATAGCATGTCCGAGCTTTGAGTGCGAGTAAAGTCGGCGATTGCAGCCACCGCCAAGTTAACCTTTGAAAAACTGTTTCCTGCTGCGGTTTGGTCTCATCTGCTCAAGCAAATCAAGCGCAACGCTGACATTAGGAGATTGTCGTAGTTCACGCCAGAGCACTTAGCACACAGGTCGTCGCCTCTGTTGGGTATACGAATTAGCTAGGTATACAAATTAGCCATAAGTCAACCATAAGTCAGCCATGTCTGGCCTCTAACGTAGCCTCTCAATCGTTTTACTGAGTATGTAAAGAACGACAAAAAAACACGTCTGTTTCTCGAATGGTGTCGTGTTTGTTTTTGTTGATTAACGATAGAGGTCACTGACGTGAAAAACAATTTTTATTCTGTTCAATCACGATTGATACAACGACTGAAACTAGGTCTGAGTTATGGCTTGTCTTTGGCAAGCGTGTTGGCGATTTCGGCTGAAGCGATCGCGCAGCCTCTCCCTGGGAGAATCGCAACGCCCATCTCTCCCGAGGCGATCGCCCAAAACGAGGCCGCTCAGTCTACCTTATCCGAGACTATCTTATCCGAGACTATCTTATCCGAGACTACCTTATCCAAGACTCCCCCAACCCAGGTTGCTCAATCTCCAACCCCGACAGCTACAGATGCTGGGGCGCTCCGCCTGCGGCCTTCCTTCAATTTAAACTATACCGAAGGCGCTGGTCATGAGGGATTTAGCAGCTTTGGTGGCTTTTTCCCGCTGTTTCAAACGCCAGGGCAAAATGTCACCTTTATCGATGGTCGGGTGAGTATAGATAACGATGGCAACTTTGGCGGTGGCTTGCAAGCTGGCTATCGCACCCTGCTCAACGACAGTATCATCTGGGGAGCTTATGCTGGACTAGATGCTCGCGATACGGGCGATCGCACCTTTTCTCAAGTTGGCGTGGGCACAGAGCTTTTAGGTGAAAGCTGGGACTTAACACTCAATGCCAACATTCCCTTGGGCAATGCCCGTCAGGTTATCTCTGCCGAGACTCAAGCCGCCAATCCACAGTTTATCAACAATCAATTGCTCGTTGACGAGCAGCAAATTGAACAAGTCCAGGCTGCCCTGACCACTGTTTCACTAGATGGAGGATTTGAGCTGTTCGACCTTGGTGGCGGGAGCAGTTTGTGGGGCCGAGGCGGTGTGTACTATCTCGCCGGAGCCGCCTCTGAAGAGAGCCTGGGCTTTCGCGCGTCGCTGGACTACCGCTATCGAAACAACTTACGCTTTGGCCTAGGGGTACAAAATGATGGCATATTTGACACCAACCTCTTGCTTTCTGTAAATGCATCGCTAGGGGGGCGATCGCAGCGTTCATCTGAGACCCCAGAGAATACCCCAGAGAATACCCCAGAGAATACCCCAGAAAATACCACAGAAGACTATTCCGATCAGCTATGGGCAAGAGCGGCGGAACCCATTTCCCGCACCAATACTGTTTTAGTCGAGAACCGAGAGGATGTATCGATTCTTCAGGCGGGCGTCACGGCTGTAAACCCAGAGACCAACCAGGTGTTTGTGTTTCACCATGTAGACCCGACTACAGGCGAAGCGGCGGCAGCCGGTACGTTTGAGGCACCGCTCGATACAGTTGCAAATGCTGCCGATATTGCCACTGCCAACGCCGACAATATTATCTTTGCGCAGGCGGGCAATGCGGGCGGTGGCTTTACCCTACCCGATGGGGTGCAGGTGCGCTCTACAGGGCCAATTCAGCAGTTAAACACCCAGTTTGGCGAAGTCGTTTTGCCAGGTTCAGGCAGCGGCGAGCTAGCAACCGTCACGGGTACTGCCACCATCGGAAGTAACACCTTAGTCTCTGGCCTAGAAATTGATCCAGCCAAAGGTGAAATCGTGATCGTAGAAGCTGTTGAAACCTTAGCGGCCCTAGAGGTGCCCAACGGGATTGTGGCCACTGGAGAAAATATCACCATTGCAGATAATGTGATTGCCAATGTCAATCAAGGTATTGACCTGCCTGATGTTGATGGCA
>JAAUPS010000146.1 GCA_012033015.1 Phormidesmis sp. RL_2_1 | reverse complement strand
CTGGAGGTATCCATCGGCCATGCACTCACAGCCGATGCGCTAGAAATGGGCTATGCAAATGCAGTTAAGGCATATTTGGAAGTATTAGCAGGCTAATGTTTTCAAGCCCTTAATCCCAGGTGAATTTTCAGGAACAATACCGCGCTGCCTCGCTAGCACTATACGGTGTACCGGAATAGGATGTGCTGGAATAGGGTGTGCTGGAATAGAGTGTGCTGGAATAGGGTGTGCTGGAATAGAGTGTGTTGGAATAGGGTGTGCCGGATGCATTCGCTACAGGCGCGTCGCTTGCTCCGTTGTCACGTAATGGTTTTAGCCAGCATACTGCACTCAGCCAAGTCACCAAAGCTGTATTATCCTTTGCCCTTAGTCAGTGAAGGCGCTATCGGCGGCAAGCGTGAGAACAGATTGACCGGTAGGATTTAAAAGCGGCTGTAGGGCGATTGCTTGAGCCATTTTCATTTGCCCATAGGTGAAGACACAAGGGGTCATAGCGGGGAGTATCGGCTGAATTTGCTGCCACACATAAGGACTACCGTAAATGATCACCGCCTGCAGATTAGGACCCAGAGCTTGCAGGTACTCAATGGCGATCGCACTTAACTGGTGACTACTCCTAAACGGATTTCCCCGAATAAAAAGCTGCACCAATGTGGTTACCCCAGTATTCAACCTTGCAACCTCTGCACTCCGACCATCGACGAGCGCCAGCGTGTAACCTTGCTGCAGGGGTAGGGTAATCGCAGGTGCCGTGCGATCCAAAAATGGACAGTGCAGCACATCATCGACTAGCACCAGGTTTTGGCCGGGCATAAGCGGTGCACTAATCACCTGGCCTAGACTCTGACTCGGCGCATGAGTGACCTGCTGGGAGCGTTGCAAGATCTCAGCAGCGAGAGTTCTAATCGGTTCAGTCGCCATGTCTTCAAGCTGAATAGGGGGCACTGCCTGCTGCTGCCAAGCGTGCTGAGAAAACGAATCTGTGACCGGCAGATCGGCAATTTTGTGTTTAGCCCGCCAAATTCGCTCAACAGAGCGCAGAATATGTGCCGGGGAAATGCGGCCAGCTTCCACAGCTTCGCAAATAGCCGCGATCGCACCTTCTACATCCGCAGGCATGAGCAACACATCTGCCCCCGCTTCGACAGCGAGCACCGCTGCCTCAGCCGCCCCATACTGCTGCGTAATACCACCCATCACCAAAGCATCCGTGACGATCAACCCGTCAAAACCCAGATCCTGACGCAGCAACCCGCTCAACGTCAGCTTAGACAAAGTCGCCGGATACTCAAGATCAACCATCGGCAGCCGCAGATGAGCCGTCATAATGCTATCGACACCTGCTGCGATCGCCCGCTTAAACGGCACCAATTCCAGTTGCTGCAATCGCTCAAAAGAATGGTTCAGCACCGGTAAACTCAGATGAGAATCTACATCAGTATCGCCGTGACCCGGAAAATGCTTCGCCGAAGTCAATAGCACACCACCATTTTGGGGACGCTGCGTCCCTTCAATAAAGGCGCTCGTCAGCGCGGCAACCACATCCGCCGTTTCCCCAAACGCCCTCACATTAATCACCGGGTTCGCAGGATTATTGTTGACATCCACCACCGGTGCCAATAGCCAATTAATGCCAATCGCCAGCGCCTCTTGAGCAATACTCGCCCCCATTTGCTGTGCCAATGCCAGCGCTTGAGGCAAATCTTGGCGGGCAATTTGTCCTATCGCCATCGGCGGCGCAAACCAAGTTGCCCCACTAAAGCGCTGTCCTACCCCTTCTTCCATGTCAGCGGCAATCAGCAAAGGGTATTTCGCCAGCGATTGAAGCTGCTGCGTCCGCACACCCACTTCAGCGGCACTGCCACCCAGCAAAATCACCCCGCCTACCCCCAAGGCGATATATTTTTCTAGCTCAGCATTGGTCGCTTCCCACTGCGGATACTCAACCTCGTGATCAAACAAGTGCCCTGTCGTGCGAACCACCATCATCTGCGCAACCTGTGCAGTCAAACTTAGCGTTTCAGGGCTTGGCAATCGCTCAGTTAGCAGCATTTAAGCCTCTTCCACATCACCCAAATCCTGCGCCGCCAGCGAATCGCTAGCTTGGCGCTCAGCGCTAATCTGATTGAGCACATTCAACACATCGGTTGCCAAATCAAACGAACGATCTTCTTTAAAGGTGACTTCAGGCGTACGACGAAGCTTCATCCGCTGCCCTAACTCTCGACGCACATAGCCTTGAGCAGCTTTCAAGCCCGCCATTGTCTCAGCCTTGGCCTCATCCGTACCGTAAATGCTCACAAAGATTTTGGCGTGCTGCAAATCTCCAGCGACATCCACATCGGTGATACTCACCATGCCCGCACCCACCCGGTCATCCTTAATGCCGTTGATTAACATTTGGCTGACTTCACGCTTAATTGAGGCTGAAACCCGCGCAACGCGTCTACTCGTAGCCATAGTAATTTTTAAAAATGAATTTTAGGAATAGGTTGACACAACGGCTGGCATAAACAGGTAAGAGCAACCTTAGGAAAGACCTAACATGCCTTGCAGCGTAAAGGTGAGACCGATAAATCCCGCAATCACAGCACTAATCAAGGCGATCGCAGTCGAAGGTTTTTTCAGCAACGGTAATAAAGGCTCAATCGCGTTGTAAAAGACCCCCAAAGAAAAGCTGATTAAGTAACGGGGATAGCGAGAAACATTACCAAAAAATTCTTCCATGATGTCAACGGATGTCAAACCTTAGGTTGCAAACTGCCCCATTCAGAAAGCGCTGCGTCGTCGTACGGCGCTAAGGAATGCTCACCAAGACAAGGAATGCTCACCAAGACAAGGTCAGAATGCATCCTTACTTTAGCGATATGTTAACGGGGCACTGCCCTATCCTACCGCAAGGCAAATGATTCCTGCGCTTTATTCCGACTTCAAATACTGACCAAATACTAAATCAGCGCTCAGCGAACTGCACTGCATGACGCTTATTTTGGATCTGTATTTTGTTTGGGTCTGGATTAGCGAACAACATCCGTCGAGAGTCGCACCACCTGCTGCGCATCGACTAAGATAGGCGCTAGCTGCGCATCGCTGAGCCGTTGCAAGGTGATCGCAGCATCAGCAGCATCCAGCGTATAGTCTGCTAGAAGGTAGGCGCGCTGCTGATAAACGGCCAAACCCACAGGGCCGACAATTTGTCCTACGGCGGTAGCCACATCCGGGCGATCGCCATAATCGACCAGCACCGCATACCCATCGGCTAAGCGCACAGGTGCGTAGGCCACAGTAGCGACGGCACCACTATTACTCGTGCCACTATTACTCGTGCCGTGACTACCGGCACCGTTGCCACTGGCATTATTGCCACCGCTGCTCTCACCACTTGTTGGCATCTCTGATGCCGTTTGGGCACTTGCAGGTCTCGAAACAAAGCTTTCGTAGCCTTCTACAGTAGTCATGTAGGTGGCCCAAGCATTAGCCGTTTCCAAACTCGTAAACCCCCCGGCCCGCACCAGCGTCTCATTGAGGTACCGACAGATCAAAACTGGGTTTTCCGCTGGCAAAATGGTGGCAATATCAGCACGATCCGCTTCGGTATGGCCTCTGACCAGCAGCAGATATTCGCCACTATTCGGAGGAGGGCAGCTGGGCAACCCTGATTGGGCGATCGCCGCAGGCTGAATCCAAAGTGGTGACCCAAGCGCCACGCTGAATCCAAACAAACAGCTCGGCCAATAGGGCGGCAAATAGCGCGGTAGAGACGAGCAGCAGCGAACGAGGTAAGAGAAAAATGGCATGTGAGCGTCTTCAGAGCGACAAAAAATAATAGATCTGAGCCTTAACATCTAGGTCTTAACACCTGAGCCTCAGCATAGACTCAGCCAATGCCTATGCTGCTATCTCCAAAGAAGCGAGCGCATCCGGTATCGTAGCCGAAGGTGCATCAAACTCACCTATGGCCACGTATTCTAAACGTAGCTTGAGCCAAGTGACAAACGTTTTGTCGGTAGAGACAACAGCAGCAGCAGGCTGAGGACACTTAGAGCGCACTTCAGCAAGTTCAGGCGCTGCTAAAAAAGCAGGCTGCTTAATCAGCCAAAAATCAATTTCTTTTTCTTGAGACTGGTAGTGACGATAGCGCTCTTGAAGAACCTCGTCAAACGGCTCTTCTTCCAGCAAGAATCGCTGGCTAGCAGCGACATAATAGTAAGTTGTCATGCTTCAAAGAACAATTGGGCAATTGAAATCCCCCTTATCCTACGACGACAAGGCATCTGCAGAACACTAAAAATCTATCCGCCCGGTAGGCGCACTGCTAAACTCTGGTTCCCGCGGTAGCTCCACCGCTTCTACGTCAATCTCTTCGTCAGCAGCAGAGATTTCTCGATCTGGTGAAATTCGAGCGGCGTTGATGACAGCACCCAAAAGCCGAACGTCATCGCTGAGTTCTAATTCTTCTATTGCTGTATCCAAAACAGCTTTCTCGGTAATGCCCGGTCGCGTAACCAGCACGATACCATCTGTGAGATCTTCTAGCAGCAGTGCATCGTCACAACGGGTAAGCGCAGGTGTATCCAAAATCACCATATCAAAACGGGTGCGAGCATCTTTTAGAAAACGCTGCATCTCACTCGATTCAATGATGGCTGCAGGCTGTCGCTGCGGCCCTGGAGACGGACAAACATAGAGGTTTTCGACTTGAGCAACCATCTGCGCGTTTTCGCCAACTTGACCGCTATAGTAGCGCAGCGGCTCTAGCGTAGCTTGCGGATCGGCCATCAAACCCAGCATCTCCGCTTTAGAGCCCGATCTGAGATCGGCTTCTACCAGGAGGGTACGCCGACCTGCTCTGGCAGATGCGATCGCGATATTGTAAGCACTGACACTTTTACCTTCTTGAGCGCGCGTGCTCGTCAGGGCAATCACACGAGGACCAATAGGACTTTCTTCAGTACCAACCAACCGCAAGCGACTCAAAAATCGTTCATAGCTTGCATGATAGACCGAGTCAGGCTGCACCAAGACAGGCACAGCCCTAGCGGAACGCGTCTTCATCGCTGGAATCATACCGAGCAAAGGAACTTCTTGTGCTTGCAGCAATCCTTCAAGTTCTTCGGCTGTACGGACTGTTCCATCGAGCATGTCTAATAAATAAATCACCCCACCACCGACGACCGTGCCCACAAGCGCCCCTGCCAATAAAACGGTCAGAGGATTAGGCTGCTCAGGATTTCGGGTCACCGTAAATGGCGGTTTCGCCACCGTCAGACTGCTGACCGTCTCAGCTTCTGCGGCCTCTGCATCAACTCGGCTAGCCTGCACCCGCTCATACAACGCCCGACGCAGTCCAACCTGCTGTGCTAATCGATCACGCTCTAACTGTTTATTGGGCAAGCTAGCATACTGCTGGCGTAATACCCGCGCCGAATCGCTGATGACCTGCTGCTGCGAGAGAATGGCATCACGTTCGGTATCCAGCGCAACCAACTGATTGGCCAGTGCCGCCCTCGCGGGATCGAGACTGCTGTCTTGACGCACCTGGGTTCCACTGGGAATAGGAGCGCCAATACCATTACCGCCAATGACTTCCGCTGCCCGCTGTCGCAGCAGGAGATCATAAGCTGCCAAATTCTCACGCAGTTGTACCATATCTGGGTGCTGCTCCCTAATTCCCTGGCTTTGCAGCAACGTACTTTGAGTTTCGATCGCAGAAATTTCCGCTCGTAGCTGAGCAAGCAGAGGATCTGCGCTCAGTGCAGATGAGGCATAAGCTTGTTCAGGCGTCATGCCAAGCTGCGCCTGTAGACTTCTCATCTGCGACTCAATACCTGCTAGCTCGATTTGATTGGCTCTAAGCTGCTGCTGGCTACCTGAAATCGAACTTAATAAGCTGCCATCTATAGAGGCTTGAATCGCTGGCCCCTCGATTCGATCATAGGCTTCTAGGGCTTGCTCGGCTTCGCGCAAATCAGCTTCAATAGGCGGCAGGCGCTCATTTAGCTCATCTTTAATGGCCTGCAGTCTGGCTTTGTTCGTAATTTGACTCAGTTCTATCATCGCCCCAATCATGACGTTGATGACAGCTTCTGTCAGTTCAGGGGTATCGCCAACAAAGCGAAGGGTCACTCTTTGGCTATTCTCATTGTTATCAGATGTGTTGATAACCTCGATTCTGGTATTACTTTTGATGGCTTGAGGGGACAATTCAATGTCTTGCTCTTGCAACTGCAGCGAAACCTCTTCCAACAAAATATCTGAAAGCAGAAGCTCCTCTGTAATAATGCCTCGCCCTTGGGTTTGAACCTGGGAGCTGGTATTTGAAAATGCCACCAGCGGTGAATTATCAACCAAAACAGTCTCTGAGTAGTACTCCACTGGTGGCACAGGTTGAAAAGCCACCACACTGGAAGCACCCAAAATAGAAAGGAAAGTGAACAAACCCGCCCATCTATAGCGGTTCAGCGCAAGCAGATAGCGTTTGAGAAAGGGGGATGCCATGGTTCTACTTTGAGAATTTTTGTGAGCGGACAATTGAGATATAGCAGTAGGAAAAGTCTATTTCACCCATTGGGATGCGTGCAGGTGTTGACCTAAGAAACCGTCAAAAGAGTCATTTAGAAGAGGCCGTTATCATTGATAAAGTCATCCAAGAAGTTCGTAAAGCCAACCACGTCTCTGAAAGGTCGAGTGATCGTCGTTAGGGCAAACGACAAGCGAGCAATAAAGTTACGACCTACTATGATCACATCACGATCTTCAAGCGGCGGATTTTGCGTAATATCACCTCGAATAGCAGAGCCTGCATCTAGCCCAAGGGTGACCGCTCTACCGGTTTCAGGATCGTAGCGAATCAGTGCCACATCACCCAAGTTAGCATCATCGATATTAATCCCCATTTGCGCGATCGCATCTATAAATGTGCTGCCATTGTTGAGGTTGAGTGTGCCTACACCCCCTCGTCCGCCCGCATAGTTCAAGAAACGAACGTTGATAATGGGCTGAGCCAACGTGGAGCGGGCAACCAAATAGCGATCATACTCATCTAGCTGACTCGGATCTAGCTCCGGAACAATCAGTACGTCGCCATTCTCCAAGCGCACATCGGGTAAAGGACTGCCCTCTTTAAGTGGTGTAAACAAATCGACATTGACGGTCTCTTCGACAAGGGTGCCATTGCGTCTTAACTGTCGTTGCACTTGAATAGACCGTAAATCTGAGGTGCGGGTTGCACCGCCAGCCGTCAACAGGGCCGTCGCCACCGTTGGATTAGTCAAGGGATAAAATCCGGGGCGCTGCACAGAGCCCAAGATGGTAACTTCAACGCCGCGCTGAGCAACCAAAGTCGTGGTCACATCGCGGGCTTCGCGAATCACAACATACTGGTTGTAAATCAGGCGAAGGCGATCTTCTGCTTCTGCTAGGGTAAGCCCTTCAAAAGAGACAGCTCCTTCGATCGGGACAATGACATTACCCTGCAAATCAAGAGTCGCTTGAAAGCTTAAATCAGGATAGCGCTGGACACTCACAAAAAATGTATCCCCAGGCCCGAGCCGGTAATCGTCAAAGGCGGGCTGCAAATTAGAAGGGGTCACCACTGTATTAGGAACAATCAGTGGCGGTTCAAATCGAGGCGCTGTCGAAGGGGGAATACTAGGCACCTGCTCAGGTTCTGCCAATCCACCCTGAACGTTATTGGGTTGACCAGCGTTGGAGCCATCTTCATCCAGAGAGGGCAAACCTTCAGGCGATGTCGTCTCCGCCGAATCGTCAATGGCAGGCAAAGAGGGCTCTTATCCGGCGGCTCCACTTGCGGCAGGCTAGGCAAACTTTCATCTTGAGCCTGCAATTCTTGAGCCTGCATCGGCAGCGCGACCACCATCAACCCCGACAAACACAATGTCCCGGCCAACCAACGGCTTGTCAACCTGCCAGTCAACCTGCCAGTCAACCTATCAGTGAATGCACTAGCCCATAAGACCATCCTTTCACCAGCCGAGCTTTTTGATAGCTGACTGGGCATTGGCCTTGAAGCTTGGCCAAATGAGTGATGAAAACTTGATAAACCCTTGTTCATAACCGTTTATTTCTAACTTTTATCTGGTGTGACTCTGGTGTGACTTGAGGGACAGCACACATTGCCGAGTCGCGATGCGGGTCAAACTACAACCAAGCTGCAGCGATTGATTAAAGCTGATTGACTAAAGTGATCTCGATAAACAGTTCTCTACTAGTTTGGGAGAGGCTAGCTTCGAATAAGCACTTTGAATACTGCTTGGGACTTAGAAATACTGCTTGGGACTTAATTGAGCCTAGCTTTGGTTCAGCCTAACGGATGTGTAAATGACGTATAAATGATTGATATGTGAATGCAAGTAAGAATACCGTAAGTAAGAATACCGTAAGCAAGAAGACTACAATTAAGAAGACTGTAAGTAAGAATACTGTGGCTACCTTAGCCTATGGCCTAACTCATAGAGCAAGGTAAAAAAAAGAACATTAATGAATCTTTGCGTAGGCTCTATATTATCCCTACATAAAATTGTCCTCATCATAAATGCTTCCCTATGGGTGTTGGCGATTAAAACAGGTAACTTAGCTAAAGCAAGATTATCGCTTGAGTTTACGGCGATGAGGATTCATCTGCCGGGATGTTTGGGGGTACTTTTGCAAAAACGGTTTGCAAAAGCGTTGTTTGCAGGCTTTCACCCACAGATTGGGCAAATGTCTGATACGGCTGAATGTCACTGAGAGGCGCAATGGGTAACCACAGGCTGACTGCTACCCATGGCATTCTTTGATAGTCGCGCCATTGAATTTTTTGATCGGCCCAAAACCACTGGGCTACAGAAGCACTGCCACCCGTTGGCCAGGCATACCATTGAAAAATGGCATAGGTTTGAGCCTGATTCCACGCCCGAAAGAAGTCACCGCTGACGCGAACGGGTTGGCTATCGTTTTCATTATTCGCTAAGGCATCGAAGGATAACGTTTGATAAGAATCCGTTGTCCACCCTTGGGAGCCTTTGAGGTCTAACCATTCGACTTCTGGTTGATCGGCTTCGTATATCTGAGGGCGCAATAATAGAAAAATAGACGAAAGTGCTGGGGTTTCGTTGCCATTGATGTTCCCTTCACGATCGTTTTGTTCAGCCGCAGTGGATAGCTGCTGAACCGACCATGCATCTCCGCCGATGTCTGTTTTGATCTGTTCACTGGTCACCCAGCCCGGAAGTGAAATACCTTGCTCAGGTAAACTCTGCAACGCCCTGCGGTTGACAGCGAGCAGCTTTGGTGGCGATAGCCAGGGCCAGCCAGAGGTATAGTTGGGCAGCGCACTGACCGCCACAAAAACCACTAGGACACTAAGGACAATGAGCTGAGTGAGAGACTTCTTGGGCAATTTTCTTGGGCTGGTAGAAGGTGGAATGGTGGAAAAAGACACGGCAGAAAAACTCGGCTGATAGGGCAGTGCGCAGAGACCAGTGATGGCTTAAGCCTTAGAAATAATGGGGGCCGGAAGGCTTGGGCGGCAAAGATGGATCGTGATCAGGCGGATTGGGGTTCTGGTGAGTATGGGTGCTAGCATCCTGTATGGATGGCTCGGTTATGGATGGCTCGTTTATGGATGGCTCAGAGATGATGGCTCTCATACCTGAGTCTGGGCTGCTGATGTTGAGAGTATCTGGCACGTATCGTTCTAATAGGCGAATGAGGACGATGAGCATCCCCAGCATGGCGGCTGAGTAAAGGTCACCGCCCCAGCTCTCGTGCAGCCAATCGAAAGCTGCGGTCATTTGAGCCCCATGAAAAAAGCTTAATATGGTGTTGCGAAGGATATTGCCGACAACGCTGACTCCAATAATGCCAATGAAAAATAGGCTGGTTCTTAGCTTAGAGCGGTTGAGCCCTGTCCAGTGAGTCAAAATTAGACCCATATAGAGGCTGGTAAATAGCATTTTGAGACCAGCGCAGTGGGGGGCGACTTCGACTAACTGCTGGTTGACAGAGAGATAGATGCCATCGACTTGTACATTGATGTCGAACTGTAGCAAAATGAAGCCCGCAACGGCGGCAATGAATGCCTGTAATGGCAGTATGTAGGGCTCAATCAGGTAGGGCAGTTGGGTCGGGGTAGAGAGTAATATCAGCAGCCATGGAAACTGATAAAGCCGAAAACCTGCTGTCCCTTTGAGGACAATGAGCAGTCCTGCAAGCAATAGGGGCAGGGATAGATTCATTAAATCCAGCAGGCGACTGTTGTAAAAAGCAGCGGCTAGTAGCAGTAGCGGCAGTGATAGCCAGTGCACTTTATGAGGCAGATTTTGCCAGTGCGATCGCTTTTCCCAAACTAAATACAGGGCAAACGGGATGCCGAGCAGTCCATGGCTGAAGTACTCATGCTGAATGCTAATCGATTTGTTCAGCCAGCCATCTACCCAGTGCCAAAGCAAGGGAATATAAAGGACCCCAACAAGTCCGATGATAATGCCTTCAATGGGTGGCTGCGCCTTGTATTTGGAAAGTAGCATGGGTGAGATTATCCAAGTGAGATTAGCTCAGTAAGATCAGTGATGAAAAACGACTAGATGCTGGCGGTGGCCACTGTTGGAGATTCGGCGGCGGCCAGAGCTGATTTGATGGCGACGACGACTCGATCTATTTGCTCGGTGGTGAGACCAGGGTACATAGGCAAAGATAAAATTTCTTGGCTGAGGGCTTCTGCATGAGGGAAATCACCAGCACGGTGGCCTAAAAATTGGAAGGCGGGCTGCAAGTGGCAAGGAATGGGGTAATGGATACCGGTTTGGATGTCTTGGCTGTTGAGTTCTAGCTGTAGGCGAGTGCGATCTATAGGACATGCTGTGGTGATTTTGATGACATAGAGATGGTAAACATGGCCTTGAGCGCTGACATTTTTTATCGGGATGATGCCTTGAGCAGCTAGCGGGGCAAGAGCTTGATCGTAGTAGCTAGCGAGGCGGTTTCGCTCTAGGTTCCAATCCATGAGATGGGGGAGCTTCAGTTGGAGGATGCCAGCTTGAATAGTATCCAGTCGGCTATTAGTACCACCCGGATCGGTGTGAAAGTATTTGCGAGTAGCACCATAATTGCGCAGCGATCGCACCGTTTGGGCAACAACGGCTGCTTTGGTCACGACCATGCCGCCATCACCGAGTGCGCCTAAGTTTTTGCTGGGATAAAAGCTGTAGGCTGCTGCTAGGCCAATCGAACCAGATCGATAGCCTTCTCTTTCGGCCAAAATGTGCTTGAGCTGCATCTTCAAAGATAATCAGGTCATAACGCTTCGCTAAATCTAGTAGACCGGTAGGTGAGACCATTTGACCGTAGAGATGTACCGGGACAATGGCTCTGGTCTTACGCGTGATCGCACATTCTGCAGCCGCCAGATCTAGTAAGGCAGTCTCCGGATCGCAATCGACAAAGACAGGGGTTGCACCTGCTCGCAAAATGCCAATCAGAGTAGCCACAAAGGTATTGGCCGGGAGGATGACTTCATCGCCCTCGCAGATACCACAAGCCCGTAGACCTAAGGCGATCGCATCTGTGCCACAACCCACGCCGACACCATGGGCGGTTTCACAGGCCGCCGCGAAAGCACTCTCAAACTCGGCCACAGGTTGACCCAAAACATAGTTTCCTTGCGCCAAAGCGGCTTCTACGATAGCCAAAATTTTTGCTTGAATAGAGCGGTGCTGCCACGCCAGGTCAACAAAGGGAATAGCCTGAAAGGAAGACTGAGAAGGGATCATAATCAAGTTGTCAAAAATAATCGCATGGGCACGCAATGCCGCAGTCATCAGGTGCCTATTGCGCGGGTGTGTAACTAGTTTGAACGTACTTGGCAGCACGCCACTGCAAAAATGGATGAATTCTGTGTAAAACTTGCCTAAATTGCTTCAACGGGTTTTGATTTAGATAGATAAATAGTGCCCTGTCGGCCCTTTATCGTTACATCTGTAGCCCAGACTTGATTGGCCCAGACTTGATTAACCCAGACTCTTGGCGTAGGCATTCGGAATCGATGGACGCAATCGATGGATTTTAAAACAGCTTGTCAGCTCATCGCTGAGCAGACTCTGCCCAAATATGAAACCCATGACACTTTTTTAGCGAGGTTGCGCCAAGGGCAGCCGCCGGTGCCTGGACAAGTCACGTCATTGCTGCTGGCATTGCAGGCCGTGTATGACGCCTTACAGTCAGCCTCTACTTTGGATCGAGAACTGGCGCAGGCTTTGTTTCTCATCGCTTATGAAAGCCGTAATTTATTTGAATCCGCTAGGGCCGCTGGGGTTGCTTGGCCGCCGTTACTGGATGAGGATCTAACGCGGATTGCGATCGCAACCTATAAAATTTTTGCTCACGAACCGGGCGAACCCACCAATAGCTGAGCATTACGGCGAAACAACCACTATTTTTTCAGATATGTTTTCAGATATTTTTTTATACATTTTTTGATACTTGCCACTGGCGGAACTTGCCACTAGAGTACAGGGGCAAGTTTTTGACACAACATCTTTGAAACAGAGTACGATGCCATCTCGTTCGCCATCTCGTTCTGGTTTTGAGAGTCAGCCTCGCTTGGTTTTGGCACTCGGATTATTGAGCTTATTGGGCTTTGTAATTATTTTGCTATTGCGGCTACTCCTCCCAGTGGTCGTGATTATGCTACCTATGGTTTGTCTGGGCGCTAGCGGCTATTGGATCTGGCGACAGTGGCAGCAACAGCAGCAACAGCAGGCGCGCCAACAGGCTCGGATTGATGCCCAGTTTTATCAACTCTTACGGCAACAGCAGGGGCGAATCAACACCTTAGACTTTGCAATGGCTGTTAAACTCAGTGGCACAGCCGCTCAGGATTACCTCAACCGTCAAGCGCAGGCCTTTGCAGCCTACTGTGAGACCACTCAGCAAGGTGACATCATCTATGTGTTTAGTGGCGTATTTAGCGGTGCGGCGATGGGTGCCACCAGCGGTATGGGAAACGGGCCTCGAGGCATGAGCGATCAGCAATTGGCGCAGTCACAGGCCGCTTGGGCCAATGCAAAACAAATCAGAACGTTACGACAGCTATCACAGCTCACGATTAAGCCAATCCATGCGCCAGACGGTGAACCTAAAAAACGGCAACCGGGAGGAGACCTGAGCGTTTCTAGCAAAGCGCATCGGACGGTTAATCTGCCACCGACTCCGTTGGTGCATTTTTCATCCCAGCAACTGCCTGTCTCAGAGGATATGGAGCAATCTCAAATTGTGCGCGGTCGGGCCCACAGCGCGCCTGATCGCGTGATGACGATAGATGTTCCGGTCATCCGTGATTAGACAGACACAAGTGATTAGACAGGCACAAGAGGTAGGCAGACGTAGCAGAAATACTTCGTGTCGTAAACTGCTCGTGTCGTAAACTGCTCGTGTCGTAAACTATGTGAGCAAAACCTTACTTTTGGAGCACAAACAATTG
>JAAUPS010000145.1 GCA_012033015.1 Phormidesmis sp. RL_2_1 | reverse complement strand
ATATAGTTGAAAATCACATGCAGCGCGAGTTTTGGTTGTGGCCCCCGACGGCCAAGGTGCAGGTGGGGTAAGACAAATTTCTCAAACTGCTCTAAGCTCAAGTGAGTGGGAATCCATTGCCAGGACTAAGATTGAGACATAATGACGCCTACCAACTGCCAAATTAATCAGACTAAGGCATTTTGGCTTGCTCGTTGGAATGGTAAGAATAGAAAGGCTTTCAGACAAATTCACCCTACTGGGAAAACCCGCAACCAGTTGTAGGCCAAAAACCTTCAAACTTTTTGCTCTTTTTATTAGCTTTTCTACTGACAGTCATATGGCACTCTCACGATTGTAGGTTCGCTTTAAATAAGCTTGCAATATTGCAGACTTTCTCAACAGCTAATCTTTGACAGCTTATCAATTGCAGACTGCAAAAATTCGCGCTCCTCTTCCGAAAATTCTGAGTGATCACCCACTTTTTCTATCGCCTTAATCGCTCTATTAATTAAAGTTTCTAATTGAATAGCAGCTATTCGTTTAGCATGAGTTTCTTCTGCCAGATGACCTTTAACGGTGCGTGTAGATTTTCCGGTTAACTCTGTCAAAGCCCTGGTTAAAGTTTTAACCCCTTTAGGTGGTCTCCCTGGATAATCCTGATAGCCAGCACCCTTGAGTCGTTCTGCCAACAATCGAATCTCCTCGGGACTGTAATCTTTTCGCTGCTGATTTTCTTCTACTTCTATATCAAGTGCTCTAGACGGTTCAGCAGCAGAGTCAAAATCGAATACTTTGACCTCAACTCGATCTTCTGGGAAATGTTGATTCCAAGCTTTAGTGTTGGAAGATTTAATCATGGCTAGAGCCGCACGGCGATGACAGCCAGCCAGCAAACAACCATTTCTGTCTACAGCAATAGGACTGATCAGTCCTATTGCTGTAATCGAGTCCGCTAGCTCAGCAACATGAGAAGAATCAATAGTACGAGAATCTGGATTTGCCCTATCCTTTATGTCATTGAAAGGAAGGGAACCTCTAATTTCGATAGAGGTGAGGTTTTGACGATTTTGCCCGCCAGCCTTTCCTACAGCCGATTTACTGGTCTGTGCGATTAGATTATCTAAATTCATGATTTTGCCTCCACGATCTTCAGAATCGCATCCGCCAAGTTTGCATATTCTTTGGCTCCAGCATTAGCTGCTCGACCTTTCATTTGCCCAAGAGTTAGTCCGCTTTCGTTAGCATCGTAGTGGCAAACGCGATTCTGCACAAACATATCAAAGACAGGTAAGCCAGCTGCTTGAAATTGATTGCGCAGGTTCTCACCTCGCTTATTAGGACTCGGAGGAACCCGAGTCAGCAAAATTTTGTAATTTTCAACCTGTAATTTTGCCTCCCGAATAGAGCGGAGTGTCGCCGTAACTTCCCCAGCATCCACCCCGCAAGGCAAAATCACCAAGTCCATGTTTTGAGATAGTTTCTCTAACTCCGCCAAATTGGGATTGCCTTGAGTATCAATCCATAAGATCTCACAATCTTCAGGAACATCGCCATCAATACCGTCTACAACGGAAAAACCTAGACTATGCCCATTGTGATCTGCTCGTTCTGCCCAGTAAGTAGAGCTTTGGTTGCTGTCAGCATCTGCTAAAACAACCTTAAAGCCTCGTTGGGAAAGGGCGTAGCAGATGTGAATGGATACGGCACTCTTACCCACTCCTCCCTTACTGGATGCGATCGCTATCTGAATTCGCTTCAAAAGTTAGACCTCCTCAAATAAGTCTGCAATATTGCATGCTTTCTATTCAGCTAGGATATTAATATTAGTCTGCTATATATGCAATCTTTTAAAAAATTAAGTTGGCAAGTATTGCAGACTTAATTTTGGTGTAACAATCTATAATCATCGTCAGCCCGTATCATGGATGTCGGGTGACGAGTGGATTTTGCGTCTTTAAACGCTTTATTCCCCGTTGCAAACAGACCAGGAATGCCATGCTTGAAACTGGACAGCTTATTCCCATCACTTTCAAAGGGCGCACATTTAATGCCGTTGTGATCGATCCTAATGGATTGGGTGAAGGACGACCGACCATCGGTATTGGCTATCGTGGCATGTCTCGTCATACCGAGGTGCCTGCGCAAACCTTTGTTGATAGGGTGTCAGAGATAGAGGGGGTGAACGTCCTGAAACTTCCTTCTGGCAAGACATTCAAGGTGTCAGAAATAACTGCAAATGACGGCAATGTCTATCGGGTAATTGAAGCGACTGATTGGGTTGATTTAGTGAGTGACTGGGCCAAAAATCCTGGTCGATTGGGGAAGAAAGCTAGAAACGGGCTGATTGATTTTCTGACTTGGTATGCCGCTGAGGGCATGTACGCTGCTGCCTACACTATTCTCAAGCGAGCTTATACTTATGAAGATAGCCAAATTATTCAACAATGGTTAGTCGCGCGCGAAGCTGGAAAGCCTGCTCGTAAGGATTGGGCCTATGCGATTGCAGAGCAAGGTGGCCCGAATCCTTACAAGTTTGGCAAGTGGACTAATTATGTATACAAAGGACTCTTCGGCATGGACGCCGCCGAAATGAAACGACTATGGGAAGCCCCGGTTTCTGGTTCTAGACATATCGCCCGCAACTACATTCCCGAATCCGTTGGCGTTGACATGGTCGCTTACTGCGAAAAACTGATCTCCGTCCTCGAATTTGACGACCTTGAACGCGCTCACGATGAAGCTATTCGTCTTACCCAAATGAAGTTCAGACAACGCATGGATTCCGATAGGCTAGGCGGCTAATGCTTCATTCAGGGGGGTGTCAGACTATTGGCAGTAAAAGAGCTGTACCCTTTGACCCAGAAGGCTTTGAGGGTGTCAGAATAAGGCTTGATCGGGCGACGTAAAGGTACTGGTTCTAGTCAAGCGCTGATGGGTTAGATAGCATGGCCGATATGTCAGGACTAAGGAGTAAATGGTATCGGAGACAGGGTAAAAATTGATGTCGATTTGTCATTGCGGTCTTAGATGAATGCGATCGCGCTAAGGGTACAAAAGTTCAGACTGCATCCGCCACAGTTGCTTGAGACAGGCAGGACTGTATTCGTCCAATCATATTCAAGGTGATCGCTCCCTCCATTTGATCTATCAAGCAGTTTGGAAGGTTTGGAATATTGCCTCCATTTCCTTAACACCTTCCACGAACCGCTCTCTGCGATTCTCTGATAGAGAGGCTTCGCCAACGCGCAGACACAAGAACTCTGCCAACTGTGATCGTGGCCTTAACAAGTTGCCGACCTCATCAACTGCCCGACAAAATCTTTGAGCCGCTTCAAACTCACCGAAGCTCAGGGTCGGATAATCGCGATGCTTGATGGACTAGCGGGGGCATTTGAACAGAAACCTACGGTTATGAAATCAGCAGCGCTTAAAAGCCAGTATTCATAGGTGTTTCAGCTATAGGTCATCCACGAAGTACGCGCCATTGGGAATGACATGCCTGTAAGGCAGCAATGAAATATGCGATAGCGTCTTATCCTCAACGATTTCGCCTTGTGCTCTGAGGCTTTCCACGATTTCGTTGATTTTGATTGTGTTCCAGTAGAGGATCGCGTTCGAGACCAGGCTGAGGCAGGTCGCCTTGTTCATGATCTCCTCGTAATCGCCAGTCGTAAACTCGCCCTGGTCGGCAAAGAAAACGCGCCGAGGCAGCTTGTGCCGATACTCACCCTTATTGAGCTGAATCTGCACCGTTTGCCGTAGCTGCCGGTCAGTCAAATACCGCAGAATGTATTGCGTCTTGAGAATGCGGCCCAGGTTGGTGAACGCCTTCGAGAGTCGGTCAGCCGGAAAGCTATTGGTTAAGCGCTACACAATCACATGAGCCGGTGCCGTGCGCTGCTTGAGCGAGAGCGCCACCCGCAGCATCGCCTCCCACTGCTCCTCAACGATATCCATATCAACCGTCTTGGTCAGCAGCGGCGCAAACACACCGTAGTCAGCCTTCCGGTTCACCCGATAAAGCTGCTGATCCTTGAGGTCTCGAATCCGGGGCATAAAGTAGAAACCGAGCAGATGACAGAGGGCAAAGATAATCTCGGTATAGCCGTGGGTGTCAGTAGTGTGCTGCCGAATCTTGAGGATTGTATTGTTTTTCAGCAGTCCATCAAGGACATAGAGCGCTTCGCGGGGGCCACAGGAAATCGCTTGTGTCGCGAAGACCGAGTACTGATCGGAGGTATGGGTATAGAGGCCAATGGCCTTCTCGTAGTAGCCGTAATACCGGGGGTAGGCAGAAGCCAGCAAGCTGCTAGCGCGAACCTTGAAGCGCTGGGCATCCGAAGAAGACAGCGTCCCCGAGCCGTGCACCGAGCTGAGTGGTAAAAGATGATGCTGATTGACAATCTCCGTACTGGCCGCCGTCAACGTTTCTTCTCGAATGAAATTGTGCAGCACATGGCGCAGCATATCGACAGTGGTGCCCTTGACGCTGGCACTCATGGCCACAATCCCAAGATTTGTGGCTTGAGAGATGATCGTTGCCATCAGGGAGCGATAGAAATGAGCTGGTTTGGACTGGTGACCCTGAACCGGCACGAAATGCCGACTGAAGCGCGTCATCTGATCCACCTCAATCAGCAGCCGTTCAATCCGAATCGGGGCAGTCTCGCCTCAATGACCTTTTGCAGATGAGCGACCTCTGGCGGGACATCAACTTTGTCATAGCGCTTCAACTTGAGCTGGCCATCGCGAATTTCAGCAAATCGTCAAAAGGAAACTGTGTGCTTGCTTTCGCCACCGCCTCATTGAATTGCTGAGGCAGTATCTTTTTGACGTTTTCAGAGGAGGGTTGTTCGAGCGCGTCAGCCGCTGTTGTCCGGAGCTGCTGCCAGCGAGTGTCGTTGAGCATCAGTTCCCAGAACGAAACATGCTGCTTACTCTGAGGCAGGAACAGATCGCCCGAGCGCAACGCATCTTTGAGCGCCAATGCCAGAGACAGCTCCCAGGCGTTTCGGTTCAGCTTGCCAACTGAGTCATGAAGGGCACGGCGGAGATCTTTGGGCACAAAGTCAGTTGGGGTTGCCTGCGGCAAGCGCTTAATCTCGCCTGCATCGAGTTGCTTAACGAGTGAGATCGCCTGCAATAGAGCATTATTGCCATGCTCAGCGGCAAATGGCAGCTGGATAAAATCAGCAAAATACTTACGCAAGCTGGGATAGCGAGCCAATAGCAGATCGCCATAGCCCCGCTCCTCTAGTTTCTTGAAGGCCCGCAGGTCAGTCAGCGCATCCTGAAGTTGTGCTTTATTCACCTGTTGCCAGAGATCGGCTGAAGAGAGCGGCTCCTCATCTGGCCAATCCAACCAACGGGTATTGGCCTCTAGAACGACATCTACTGCTCTCTTGTGGCGCTTCCGTAGGTCTCGATGCTTCTGTTCATAGGTGTGTTTGGACTTGCGACACATCGTCATCACATACTGCTCATGCATGGTCACCAGATGGTCGAGCAGCACCTTTCGGGTTTCCAGCAAAAAGCAGGCCATCAGCGCATAGCGTTTGTGCTCTGAGAAGCGTTTCAAGTCTTTGGCGCTGTAGCGTCTTGCCTGTTTGAACAAATAGTCGAGGAAAGCCGGTGTCAGCAACTGCCCCTCGAATGCATCAATACCCGTCTTGGCGACCGTTTGGTAGCGCTCCAAGTAGGACTGTAATGCAGAAATCGTTGCTGCCGGTGGATAGGCTTTGAGCTGGTGAAAGTATGACCGCTGTTCGCCTTCAGAGATCTTCAAAAGTTCGTCAATAGCCTGCCGTAGTTCAGGGGAGAGCGCGGCGGAAATCGATTCAAACGTCGTTTGGTGGACGGTGCCGCAGATATGAATAATCAGCCGCTCCAACACCGATGGCCCTGGCAAGAGAACCTGCCGAGATAGCAGATAATGCTCTGCTTGATGGAATAGGTCGTCAGGCAGTAAGCCCATCTGAGCCTGCCCCGTGAGCCACGTTTCGAGCTGTTGCTGCGCGCGATCGCCAAATCGTTGAAACCCAAGATGCTGCAAAATGACCTGGCGGTGCTCCAAGTAGGTGGCTTCTCGGGTCGGCGCTTCGACACCCAACGACGGCGGTAGCGCCAGCTGTTGGCCTAAATAGCCCACAATCTGAGGGGCGAGATCATGTACCTGCTTTAGAAACCGCCCATATAGCCGTACCGCGCAGAGCTGGATCGCCATATGCAAGCGAAATTTCTTGTGATACCTGCCGATCACTTCCTGGTCAGCAACGGGCAACGTCCAATCGCGGATCATCTCCTCATCGGTGAATGTTTGAGGTAAGACAATCGGTTGGTAGCGCTGACGCTGTGACAGGAACTGTTCTGGCTTGCTCACAATGCTTCCTAGTCGCTCATACTCTGCTGTGCCTGACCTGCGGTGGTTTCAGTGGACTTGTAGGCGGTGCCACAGTAGGGACAGAACCGATGCTTCAGTGAGGTGATTGGTTGCTGGCAGTGGATACATTGGTGCCGTAACTGAGTACCGCAGGCGAAGCAGTAGTGAGAACGCAAATCTAACCACATTGGGTCGGGCGGTGTCCCAGGTTGCCAGCAGTTGGGGCAGAAATCCAGTGACTGAGCAGTAGCAACGGGCGTTCCTTTACAGACCGCATCGAGATATTCAGCAGGGACTTGAAGCGCGTAGGCCAATCCCTGTCGGGTTTTATAGTTGAGCTGCTGGGTTTTACCCCGTTCCAGCTTGCCGATGCTCTGAGAGTGAACCTCGGCCTGTGTCGCTAGCTCCTTTTGGGTTAGACCTAGCCGTCGCCGCTGGCGGAGGATGTAATTCCCCAACGATTCCTCTGGCTTCGGCGCTTGCTCTGCTTCTAAAAGCTGCATAAGAGTGTAAATTACCTACCTTCTGTAAAATATACTTTTTATAGGCTACAGATGCTCTTTATATCAGTCCGTAACTCACTATGTCTTTGCCTTTGGCGACGGTCACCACTGAGTTTCTAGACCGGCCAGATCTAGCGTCTAGTACGGTTCGCTCCTATGAGCTGGCGCTACTGCCGCTGCTGAAGGACTATGGCAGTTGGCCGATAGAACTGGTTGACCGCGCCTGCCTGGAAGCGTATCTCAATGGCCTGACGCATCTGGCTTACACGACTCATCGGCGTCATCAAACAACGGTGCAGGCGCTGTTCAACTTTGCGGTTGAAAGGGACTACATTCGCAGCAATCCGATTGCTCGCCTAAAGCACCGTAGGCCCGACGCCAACAAAGGAGAACACGCTTCTGATCAGCCGATTCGCTATCTTTCGCCTGACCAGTTGACGCTGCTCTATCAGGCGATCGCGAAAGACCGACGAATCGATTTACTAGTGCGCTTGCTGCATCGGACGGGGGCCAGAATTTCTGAAGTGTTAGCCCTCGATTTAGATGACCTCGACATGGAAAATCAACGATTCCAGGTTATCGGCAAGGGCAATAAGCAGCGCTGGTGCTTCTACAGCCAGGACGTTATTCCCGTGCTTGAGTCTTATCTCAAACACTATCGTCATCCTAGTCATTCAGCGCTATTCACGGCTCAGCAACGCTTTTCTAAGCAGATCAGCCGCCTTAGCTACCACACTGCTTATGAGCAGTGGAAAGCGCTAACGAAGCCCTATCAAGAGCTTGAGGCTGCTCGTATTCATGATTTACGACATACTTTCGCCACTGAACGAGTCGGGCTGATGGGGATTGAAGAATTGAGAGCGCTGATGGGGCATCAGAATATTCAAACGACACTGCGCTATCAAAAAGTAACCTCTGCCAGAGCTGAGGTTGCGGCTCAAAGTGCGTTTGATCAGCTGCTTATCTCTGGTTACGACTGAGCCTATTTTTGCTGCCTGAATATCTCAATATCCCAGCTCAAAAGCTAGTTTTTCCAAGAAGCTAAGAGTATTGGTACTACTCTTGGTCTGTAGACTATGGCTTCCACAACCGAAACTGCCTGAATGCAAAGGTTTCAGCCGCCATCTATTTCATAACCGTAGGTTTCGTTTAAATGCCCCCGCTACGTTAGTCCTGTACCGTTGAGTGTTTTTACTCCGGCTCAGTCCTCCGTACAGGAGCGCTGCGAGCGCTAGCGCATGAGCGGTAATTTGGGCTTCTTTGGCACTATCCATCGTTGGTATCCTCGCTACAGCTACGAGCTGCTCAAAGTCTAGCGGCTTTCATCCCGCCTTCGGCGTTAAGCATCTATACTCATTGCATAACTGGGATACACTCATTTGCGCTAGCGAAAGCTTCATACCTGCAAAGATAGAGCTTCCAAAATCTTTTCATTAACGAGGAGAAAAAAGCGCTAAAGATTCAGGAGGAGTTCACCGACAGTTTCGCAACCTATCAGAACCTTATTGTGAGTAAGGAATAATTCCGATTGCGCTCTTTACGATAAACAGATGAATAACCTCAAGATTTTTCTACGATGACTTTCTTTGAACTATTCATGACTGCAAGTCCGGAAAAGATGACAGCTGTTGCCACTATTGATGAAACCTTTGGGCTCTCTCCCAAAAATATTACTCCCCATAAGATGCCGAACATAGGTACGAGATAGTTCATTGTAGTCATAAAAGTGGCACCTACCTCAGCGATAAGACGGTACAAGATGATATACGCAAAGGACGTACATATTAGCGACAGGCAGAGTACCGCAAAAATAGAGCTAGGAGATGGCGTTATCAACCAAGGCTTATCGACAATTAGGCTTATAGGTATTGATATTACGGAGGCGCAAACTAACACGCCCATACTTGTTGTAACAGGGGGAACAAAATACAGCTTTCGGGTCAATATTCTGGAAAAGGCGTAGCAGAAAGCAGCGAGCAGGCACGCTAGTTTAGGTAATATCTGAGAAGCATTACCTAGATCTAAGACATGAGATCCAAACAGTATTAGTATGCCAGAGAACCCTATTGCTAATCCTAATATTTTTCTAGTGTTTAATCGCTCATCCTCAGTTACAAAATTTGCAGTGACAGATGTAAACATGGGAATAAGAGCCATGAAGATGGACGCTAGTCCGCTATCAATAAATATTTCACTCCATGTAATAAGCACAAATGGAATAATATTCGCAAATATTCCAAGCAACAAGAAATACTTCCAAATGTACACACCTTTAGGAATGCTGGAGCTGGTAATCTTCATATATATAGCTAATACAATCGCTGCGAAAGTCAATCTTGCAGTAACTAAGGTGAACGGAGGTATTGTCTCTACACCGATTTTTGTGAATAGAAAGGAGGAGCCTAAGGCACCCCCTAAAGTTAGAAGCATGATGAAATCTGATAATTTCGGCTCTCGGATATTAGCTATATTCTTCACAAACATCTACTCTAATAGAAACAGCAATTTCCTAGCTTTCTCTGTATGTGGGTGGATGGTTTCGGCGGAGCTATAGGTCTTTCCCACTTCGATTCTTGAATCTATTTCACTACCAAAATGATAATTGATTTGGCCATAGAGCCAAATCAATTATCATAAAATCGTGCGTCTTAGGGCTCAAGTTTCTATTTAGTCTCGGAAAGCAAATGTTTCATGAGTCACTTTACGATCTTTGTCTCTCGCTCTTTCCCAGGCCATATTGATAATTACACGTGTAGCATCCTTCTGGAGAGGAGTGACTCTGTGAAGTGTAGTATCTGACTTTAATAGGTATACATCCCCAGAAGCATGATAGTAAGAGCGGATAGGGTTTTTCGATATATACTCTTCGACTTTAGGACTCTCTTTGTTCCAATACGTATGGGGAATACATTGTAATAGACCGCCATAGTCAATGGAAGGAGCTTCAAGTACCCAAATCACACTGTATGGATAATCTCCCCAATGCCATCCATGAGTATCACCAGACCTCTCTAGTCTGTTGATAATAAATTTCTCATATTCCCATGGATTAGGGATAATTTCCTCACAGGCCAGCATTCCAATAAATCGCATAAAGCTTTCCGAATGGTATACGGAAGGAATAACTACCCCATGTTGAGCTATGTCTTCTTGGCGAACATTACTAAGGGATCTGGGCGAGTACCCCGTTGACGGTATTGATATATCCCGCCTTTTTGCCATTTTTCCCAACAAGGTAAATGCTTCACTCCGAATAAGCTCTTTAACCTCTTCCGAAATAAACTCGGTAATCTTCAGATAGCCGTCTCTGCTTAGAGCATGAGACAGTTCATATGTTGGATCCGATACTTTTGAAACAGATCTAGATATGTGTTCTGACAACAAGGTCTCGACATCTGAACTTTCGGTTATTTTTTTGTCTAACGTGCTTATGCTCATTGATACCCTGACTATCTTCAAAATATAGAACCGTAGCTAATTATACGGTTCTATATTTCAGACGCCGCATCGCAGGATACATTCATCATCAGCCATGTTGATGGTGAATGTATCCTGACAACGATCCCTGTACAAGTGGCATTTTTAGATGCTAAGAAGCCCAATCTTCCCTAGCTCTAGGCTTCACTCAGTGCAAGAAATCTTGCTGCGGCTATATTGAAGCCTAAAATAGGCAGGATGTATGGTGCCTTTCTCTAGAACGACTTTCAAGAATATTCTCAGGGAAAATTAGCACTTGTACAGGGATCATCCTAACAACTAAAAGGGCACCATTCGTAGTCTAAAAACACTCTCGAAACATATATCTTTCACTCGCCTTTCGGATTTATTTCATTGGCGAAGTAATAGCTCATAGTTCGCTCAAAATATTTGGAGTTTGAGAAATGCTACGAAAGCAATAGGCTTCCAAGCGATCAATGAATAGTTAAAGTTTTTTGCACAACCCCCTTAAAAAGGTACAGTCCGCTACAAGACTACTGAGACTCATAGGAAAACGGTAGCCTCACCGGCAACCCATCAAGGAAATTAGCTATTCTTAAATCCCTTCCCCATAAGGGATTTAAGCGTAACCGTAGGTTTCTGTTCAAATGCCCCCGCTAGTCCTGTTTAATTTATTGCTCTCTCAACAGGTTCGCGTTGGTCGGGCGAACGTGCAAGCCTTCACCGTTGAACGGGCCGGGTTAGAGCTGTGGCTTTATCTATCAAAAACGGAGTAACGAGGCTTTGTTACCTCTAGCGAAGCCTCCTCATGTGAGGGAAGCGGGTTGAGGGGTTACCAGCAACCTTTCGCCAATACCGTTTAGGTATAATTTGTCTAGCATTCGTAGTCTACTACAAAACGGATGTGAATCAACGGCCTGATGTCTAAGCGGTTACGGGCTCTCTGGGTTTGATGTTGCTTGTATCGGTCTCTAGCTGTGCGATCGCCAGGCGGTACTCGGTCTCTATCCGCATCCATACCGCTGGAGAACCACCTGTATGAGCCGCTATCTTGACGGCTAGCTCTGGGGTTAATGCTGACTTGCCGCTGAGCATTCGGCTAATCGTAGAGGCGCTAACACCAATAGCATCAGCCAGTTGCGCTGCACTCATATCTTCCATGTGCATTTCCTTGATGATCTCTGCCGCTGGTACGGGCCGATCTCTCAATGGCAGGTGATTAAAGCGTGTTTCAGTCATCGGACTTCTCGATCAGTGGGTTTTATCCGTGTATTCAATTCCAGTGACGTCAGCGGTCGCCGCATCAAAGCGAAACAGCAGTCGATAGTTGCCGCTTACTCTGATTTCCCACCAGTCATCACCTCTCTCCTTGTACTTCTGAAACTTGTAGCTATTGGCGGAAAACGTGTCTTTGAGTTCTCCGAACGAGCGAACCATGTTCAGCGACTTCAATATCGCCTTCAGTTTCTTAGCCGCCTTCGGTGGCAGCTTCATATCCTTATCTTTCGGAGGTTCTTCTTGAGTCCCCTCCCACCAAACCTTTAACGCCTTGGTTTTGAACGATTTAATCATAGTTCATCTTCCATGCGCAGTGCGCAACTTGCAATTTTTCTTGCATAGACAGAGCAAGGCATAGTTAGTAAGTTGGTAAATACATATATTTACAAATAGGTAAGTTGGTAAGTTGGTAAATAAGCAAGTTTATACTTACCAGCTTACTTCTTTTGGTAAAGCATTTGAATGTCACAACCAGTCTTTTGGATCGTCACCAAACTCTTCAAAGTCAGCAGGTGCCTTGCCGTAGCGCTCTTCAAACAACTGCTGTATCAACTCGCTCGCCGTCGTATTGTCTTCGCGACACTTGAGCATCCACCACCGCCGATCACGTCTGTCTACCTTAGCAGCAAGGTTAGTTTTCACAGGCGTTCTTTCTTCTGGCGCAGCAGTTGCATTTGCCTTTGGCATAAACTTAGCTGGCTGCTTTTTTCCGACTTAGCCTCGGGAATTTTCATTGCTCCTCCTCCAGAAATTGAATGATTTCGGTTCCCAATCTGGCGTAGTCACGTCCTGGCAGTTTGTAATTACCTGTGAGCTTGCGTACTGCGCAACCTTCCAGGGCAGCTTTAGGAATACCCGCACTACGACGAATCCAACTATCAAAGACGCGATAACCTCCACTAAGTAATTCATCCCTCATCGTTTCGCCTTCCCTAGAAGGTTTTGGCGGCACTGCTGACAAAAGAATGCGGTAGTGATCAATACCCAGCTTCTTGAGGTCTGCGATCGCTTCGAGCGTAGGATCTAAATCATCTATAGATGGAGCCATCGGGAGCACTACTAAATCAGCGCCATCTGCAAAGTCCGAAAGCTCTTCACTGTGAGGTCTAGCCTGAGAGTCAATAACTAGATACTCGTATGATTTTTTTTGCAGCTCACTCAGGGCACGTTGCTGACTTAGTATCTTGAAGCCTAAGCTCTCGCCTCTCGCCTTCAGCTTTGTAGCAGAACGGTTTGGATCGCAGTCTATCAACATGACGCTGTGGTTCTGATTTTCTAACCAATCTGCAATATTAATCGCCGTCGATGTCTTGCCTACGCCTCCCTTGTAGTTACATATCAGTATTTGTTTGGTCATTACATATTTACCAACTTTGGTATCTACCAATATTGGTAAATAAAACCACGATGAAGCGAACACCGTCAAGGCACGTATGACCATCCGGTTATTAATTACCAACTTACATATTTACATATTTACCAATAAGCCAACTTACCAACTGAATTGGCTAAAGTAAGAGTGTAAGCATATCAACGGCTTGCTATAGCTAGTTAGCTTGCCTGCTGCTCTAGTCTGCTGATCCGGTTGGCGTTTCCGATAATCCCTGCTAGCTGTGTGCGCGATGCTTCAGCGAGTGCGGTCACCTGCTGAGCATTGGCTTCGATTCGCTGAGCATTAGCTGCGATCTGCTGAGCATTGGCCTGCTGCAAACCCCTCAGTTCTGCCATTTCCCGGTCGTGGCGGGCGCTGGCTTGGGCAATATCGCTCGCGTTCTTAGCTACGAGCTGTCTGGTTTCTTCGAGGCGTAAATCAAACGCTGTGATCGCCTCTGCATTCTGAGCAATTTGCTGAGCGTTGGCCTGCTGCTGCTGTGCGATCGCTGCTATCTGCTGTGAATTCTGAGCAATTTGCT
>JAAUPS010000015.1 GCA_012033015.1 Phormidesmis sp. RL_2_1 | reverse complement strand
GTCTCACCGCTGTCTTGGTGAGCTTTCCTTAGCGCCGTACGACGACGCAGGGTCTCACCGCTGCTCGTCGAGTGTGCTGATGCTAGTCAAGGCTTTCAGCGATTACTAATTGTCCTAACTCACTCGACAGAAGCTATAGCGACGCAGATGCTGGCATCAATCATGCTGGCCCATGGCACCCAACCTATCAAAAACCGCACCCAACCTACCAAAAACCTCATAGGTAGGGATCAAAGCGCACCATATAACCGCTATAGCTATACACAGCAGGGTTCAATGTTCTAAAGAAATACAGGAGATTATGTAAATTTGCCCAAGGTCACCTTGATCATTCGTCTCAATTGGTTATCATAAATACATAACGTGGCGATCTTCGCGCGACAATTTTCGATTTTAACTTTCGATTTTTCGCTGAGGTTGCTAGATGGCGGTGATATCTAAACTTGCCAGCCCAAACTCGCCAGCGGTTTCGGCCATCTGAAGAGTTACCATTTTCAGAATACATGTTCCAAAATATGAGAGGGAGCAATCTAGCTCATGGATTATATCGATCAGGTTCTAGAGAAGCTCAGAGAATTAGTTGACCGGATTATGGATGCCTTGTTTGGGCCAGAAGCGCAGCCTGAACGTGAGCCTATTCCTATTCCTGTAGATGACCGAAATCGTCGTCGTTAGTATTGACACACTATTGTGCTGAGTATTCTTGTCCTGAATGGCCCTAACTTAAACATGTTGGGCAAGCGAGAGCCTGAAGTCTACGGTTCTCAGTCACTTCAAGATATTAATCAAGCGTTATTGCAAATGGCAGAGTCTTTGGATATTACTCTGACCTTTTTTCAATCCAATCATGAAGGTGCCCTGGTGGATGAGATTCAAGCAGCCTTGAGTCGCCATCAGGGCATTTTGATTAATCCGGGTGCTTACACTCACACCAGCGTGGCCATTCGAGATGCCCTAGCGGCTGTAGCCCTTCCCACGGTAGAGGTGCATCTCAGTAATATTCATCAGCGAGAAGCTTTTCGGCACCATTCTTATATCGCCCCGATAGCCGTTGGCCAAATTAGCGGCTTTGGCTCAGATAGCTATCGCTTAGGTCTAGAAGGGCTAGTGCGGCACTTGCGTCAGTCGCTGAAGGCTGGTGCGTTGAGGGTCGATATGTTGGAAACCGACGCCTAGACCGCTGACAAACTGCTGAACACCAGATCGCTTAAAATATTTTTCATCAAATATTTCACCAAATAAATATTTCACCAAATATTTGCTCAGACACGACGGCCATTGCCCCCCTTTCGATAGGATTGTGAGTCCCTTGGTTGCTGCTATTGTGAGTGCATCAAAAATTAAGGTTTTGGCAACACCGACTTCACAAGCGTGGGTCGATCAGGCGATCGCAAACCTAGACACCATTTTGCTCGATCATGCTCAGTGTGAAAGAAAGGCAGCAGGCACCGCAATTCAAATGATGTCGCGCTATCCTTCTAGCGAAAAATTGGTGACGGCATTAATTGCGATCGCCCAAGAAGAACTCAGCCATTATGAGCAAGTTAACTGGTGGTTGACAAAACGCGGCATTCCCCTACAACCGGTTTCACCGCCGCCCTATGGCGCAGGCTTAAAAAAACTGGTGCGCCGCGACGAGCCCAACCGCATGTTAGATCTACTTCTGGTGTCAGCCCTGATCGAAGCGCGCAGCCATGAACGGCTAGGGTTGATCGCAAAGCATTGTCCCGATCGTGAACTGGGTCAGTTTTACCAGTCACTGATGGCTTCAGAGGCTCGTCACTATGGAATCTATTGGCTGCTGGCAACAACGTATTTTGATACTGCCTTAGTCAATGAACGATTGACTGAACTCGCTGAACAAGAAAGTGAACTCTTGCAGACCCTGCATCCTGAGCCACGGGTGCATAGCTAGGTGCGTAGCTAAATGCGGCAACAATTTAAGGATTTTTTGATTCGAGATTGGAGCGTAGGCGATCGCACTGCAGCCGCAGACGTTGTCAAAACCGTCCTCGTTGAGTACGACTTGAGCTGGGAAGTCGATTGCGGCGGCTGTAGCGATCAGGACGTTGTAGACGTTGAAAAGTACTATTGGGAAGCTGGCGGCGAGTTTTGGGTGATTGAGCGCTCAGGTCAAATTGTCGGTACCGGCGGCTATTATCCGATTACTCGGGGTAATCGGGCCGTTGAGGTTCGCAAAATGTATCTGCTGCCAGATGCTCGGGGCTATGGCTTGGGCCGTTTTTTATTGACTCAGCTAGAGCAAGCTGCAACAGACAAAGGCTTTAAAGAAGTTTGGGTAGAGACGGCCACAGCTTTGTCAGCAGCGGTTAAGCTATACGAAAAAAATGGCTATCGACCGATGAGCGGGATAACAACAGAGCGCTGCGATAAGGTTTATTGCAAAAGCCTCTGAGATTTTGCAGTGCGAGGTTTTACAGTGCGAGATCTTGCAGTGCGAGGTTTTGCAGTGCATTGAGTGGGGCAATGTGTTTATAGCGTATTCAAGCGTATTCATACTGAGCAGATCTCTGTCCCGATAAGCTCTATCCCAATAAAGCGATAAATTTTGAAGCAGGTGACGAAGCCCTTGTACATAGCTTTGGTCGCTTGGCTGAGGTACGGCACGCGCTGGCTGAAGCCTCTACGTGACAACAGGCCAAGCGACGCGCTTGTACCCGCTGGCGCAGCCTCGCCGTCGGCGTTATGCATCCGGCACACGCTATAGCAGCGGCTAACTCGACTCGCAAAGTAGGGATGCATTCTGACTTTGCGATATAGACCTATTTTCATTTCATAGACCTATTTTCTAGGTGCGATCGCGCCTCTTTCTCTCAGCAGCGCCACAAAAACAGGCGAAGCTTCTGCATCCTGCAGATTATCGGGCTTACTCCATGTAAAGGGAGCCTGCTTAGCTGCCGACATCCACAGTAATTTTTTGGCGCGAGTCATGGCCACGTACAGCAAGCGATATTCTTCATTGCGTTTGAGGTTACTGGCCTGCTGCCATGCCGTTTCGATATCAGGAATAGGTTCGGGCCGGTAGTTTTGGGCTTCAGCAGCATAGGTTGCATGGGTGTGGGCGCGGAGCTGAGCGCGGGCGACTTCGTCGAGGGTAAAGCTGCCGAGGAACTGCATTTGGGGAGGCACCCAAGATTCACCCGGAATATTACGCTTGTGCAGAAAAGGTAAAAAAACCGCATCCCAGTCCAGTCCTTTGGCCTTGTGCATGGTGATGATGGTGATCTGACCAGAACGGGTGAATTGAGATTCAGTCTCTTCGGCTTCAACAGCACGGAAACGTTCACTGCTGAGTAATTCTTGCAGGGCACCCAGCATGGCGGTAAGGGTGTTATCTTCTAGCGTCTGCTGGGCAATGCGGGCAGCGAGCTTATCGGCAGTGGCAAGCTCGCTTTGGTCATAGCCCAAGGTGAGACCAAGAAATGAGATCAAATGGTAGGCAGGCAGTTCTAAGCGGGCGCGGATCAGGGCGGTGCAGTAGCGGCGAGCCTGCTGGGCAGCAGGCGTTTGGGGCAGGGCATCGAGCGGGCCGGGATAGAGAAATTGCTCGGGATGAGTCGCCAGCGGATTGAGATCTTGAGTGGGAATAAGCTGACGAGAAACCAGCACATGCAGGGCAGCTTTAATGTTATCGGGGGAGTGGGGGCGCTCAATAAACTGAAGGAGGGCAAGGATTTCTCTGGGGATATGGGTTTTGCGATCGCGCTGCCCCACATCAAAAATCTCAATTCCCGTTGCCTCAAAATCAAACCCCAATTGCTGAGGATCTGCTAAAATTTCCCGCAGAAATTGGCCTTGGCGCGTTTCTCGCACAAGCACCGCTGCGCTGATGGTTGGATCGGCCTCAAAAGCATCGACAACCCGTTGGGCAAGCACTTTGACAGTTTCAACAATGTGCTTAGGCCGCACTAGCTCCACCCCCTGACCGATGGGGGCAGGATTCGCATTGGGCTGTGGGTCATGAGGGCCAACGGGCAAAATGGCTTGGCTGCGAAAAGCTTGGGTAGCACTGTGGGCATTGACCCAAGCCAGGGTGAAGTTAGCCGCATCCATAATCTGTTGACAGCTCCTGCCCGCCTGCTCAATCGTGGCTAAGCGCCCGATTTCCTGGCAGCGATCGCAAAACTGATTAAAAAAGACCGGATCAGCAGGGGTAAATGTCGAATTAATCGCCTGATTGGAATCGCCCACTCGCACTAAGTGAGGCGGTGCGCTCAGGTTCTCAGCATCGCTTGCCAGCACCGTTAAAAGCTGAGTTTGTAGCGGCGAAGAATCTTGCGCCTCATCTTCAAAAATGGCAAATATCCGGCTCTGCCAGATCTGACGAATGGCAGGTTCATCCAGCGTTTTGAGCGCAGCGAGAATCATGTCGTCGTAGTCGATTAGCCCTTTATCGGCCAGGAGGGATTGGTACTGGGCATAAAGCCCGGCAGCGATGGCCACCACCGGATAATCCACTGCACCTGCCGGGATACCGACTGTCATGGTTTGTGCCATGTCAGCTAGGTCTGGGGGCAACAAGCCTGAACTTTTAGCCTCGTGAATGACCGTATAGGCTAGCGCGGGCAGCACTTCTGTGCGGAGTACCGACTGTCTACGGAGCCGTTCTGTCTCTTCAGCGTCAATCTGCTGCCCTTCGATGAGCTGCTGATAATCAATCGGATTGGCTTCTATCCAACGCTCTACAGCTAAACGAATCAGTCGGTGGCTCTGGGTTGGCGAAATCAGCGTAGTCCCTTCGGCATCCAACGGGGAAAGGTTAATCCCAGAAACTTCCGGATGACGGCTAGCAATATTCAGCGCCAAGCCATGCAGGGTATGAACCACAAAGCTATTCAGGGGCAAGGACAGGGCTCTGAGATGCTGGCGGACTTTGGCTTTGAGGTTGGCGGCAGCAGAACGGGTGAATGTCACCAAGACAAGCTGTTTGCGGGCATGAAGCTGATGGTGGGCGATCGCGATCGCAGCACCCACCGCCATGCCCGTAGACTTACCAGAACCGGGCACTGCCGAAACAGCCAAGGGGCCAGAGCGCCACTGCGCCAAGGACTTTTGCCCTGGGCGTAGACTCTCCAGGAGCTGCTGCAATTGCAAAACTCTCGATTCAGAATTAGAAGAGTCAGCATTAGAATCAGCATGAGAACCAGCTCCAACGCCAAGGGCTGCGGCTTCAGGCTTGCTTTTAGGATGCTCCAAAATAGTACAAATGAACAGCTACAGTGTCATCCAGATTGTAGCTGGACAGTGACTGACTTGTCGCTCAACATTGTTAAAGCTGCATTGTTAAAGCTGCGTTAGAGCTTCGTTAGAGCTGATCCTAGTGCCTGCCCTGAGCATCTGAGAACAGACAATTGAAAACAGGCCATCAAAGCAAACGAGCACTAAGCTTTTACGCTAGCGGGCTGCCATCGCCGAGGAAGCTGTTGCCCTTGGGTATCTACGAACTGACTGAAGATCTGACGCATAGACTGAGCCCGGTTTTCTTGCACAAACACTAACGGGATAAGACTCAATAGCTGCACCAAAGCTGAAAAGCCAAAAACAAAAAGAATCCCAAGACTGGGTAGCTCAGCCAAATAGCCGCCCGCTGTCGTACCCAGGGCGCCAGTAACCCCCCATAATGGCAGCGGCGATCGCAAAATAGCTAGACTGTTTCGCCCAAGGTGCCAGCTCCAGTTGAATATTGGCCAAACATAGATCTAACGCCGCAAACATAGCCCCTTCGAGGATATGCAACAGCGGCAAAGCCACCCACAAAGAGACAAAACTACTATCGACATGCATCCATAAAAGAGGAACACTCGCCGCCAACAACCCATTCATCAACAGCACCGGGCGATTGCCAATACGATCGGCCAAACGACCCCATAGCAGCATCGCCAGAAAGAATGCACCATATCTCAAGCTGCTATAAAGCGCTACCCAGCGCACATCGACTTGCAGATTATCCAGCAGATAAAAATTAAAAAACGGCGCGCTCAAATTCACACCACATGACCACAAGCCTAAAAACAACAGCAGTATTAAAAAATTTTTGTGCCCCAAAAGACCTAGCTCGTCTCGCTTTTCAGATCGCAGCAGGGACAAAGAGGTGCTAGCAACATTTCCATGCCCCGCTCTCACCGATCTAGAAACGGCCTTAGCCACCACCGCTTGCGGATTGACATCACTCATGTTGAACTGAAACCCTAAACTCACCATCCCCATCAACACAGCGATGATCAGCACAATGCCATAGCCTTCAATATCACCGCCCATCCACTGAGACACCAACCATCCACCCAAAGGAATCGTCAGCAGCGCCGTTAGGCTAGCCAGCGATCGCCTCAGGCTAAAATAACGACCTCGCACCTTCGGCGGCACCAACACTGCCATCCAACTCATCCACGAAGCACTGCCAAACGCATCCAAAACATTACTCAACGCCAAAACACTCAAGGTCATCAGCGATAGCACATGGGCATCTATAGTGCCGTGACTAAAAAGGAAAATGCCGCCTGCTGGAAGTAACCACAACAACCGCGCAGTTCCATAAATCCAAAGGCAATAAAGATGGCGGCTGGTGGTTTTTTCAGACCAATAAGCCCCCAAAGGCTGCAGCAAATGAGCCATCATCGGAATCGAAGTGAGCAAACCCACCTCGAAAGTCCCTGCACCTAGCCCCAGCAAAAAATTGCTAATGAGGACACCCCTAACGATATTCTCGAAAACGGCAGAAAAAGTACCGTCTAAAATAGAGGCTCTCAGACTTTGGCGCGATGAAACTGCCTGACTGCGCAGAGAAGTCATTTTAACAAAGCTGGCTTGAAGACCAGTTCAACAAAAGTATGAGAAAAGAAATATTTAGATGTAGAAAAGTCTTTATTTGTTTACACAGCTTAAATCAGATAAGCCAAGCGAAAGCAGCCCCTGGGAATAAATATGCCTTTAGCTATAGAGTTTTAAGATTTGCTTAACGAGCATAAAGACACGTACTTAAGTCCAGAAATGAGCACCAAACTGTAACAGCCAAACTTTAGTAGCCAAACTTTAGTAGCCAAACTTTAGTAGCCAGAGTTAATGACCAGAGTTGTCATTATGACTGGGCTATAGCTTCTGTCGAGGTAGTCAGGACCATAGTCATTCTCCTCGAAGAGCTACGCCAACGCTAGAAGCCTTGACGAGCATGAGCATCCTTGTCCGTAACTACGTGACAGATGGACGGCTGGCCCTTTGCATAGAGCTGGCTTAGAGGCAAAAAACCTGAACATTAAGTCAAGGGTGCCTGCTGTGGAAGAAATGGCGGGTAAGCTATCCGTAGGATTTACCAGATCATGAATTGGTGCTTGGTTAGTCAAAGCTAGGGCACAACAGGTGGGCAAGCTGACAACTGTCCTAACTGAGTTGAGCAATCAAATTGTCGATCTCTACGATAAATACTAGGGAGATAGCCTTAGTATCGTCTCAAGCATCAAAGTTTACTCCGTACAGGGCCGATCTACGGGTACAAGGCTTGATGAAAGTGCCTAAAATAGTTGTGAGTAGGCCGATTGGCAGTGGCTTGAAGGATTGTTTTACAAGGCGGTGCACTCAGCTCGCGCTTGAGACTATCCCAGCGTACATATCAAAGGGATGAGAACAGCCGTGATTCAGGAATTTGAAATATCCATCACTGCCGTCGGCAACGACCAGTATTTAGTACGCACAGAGACTGTAGCTAAAGGCGTGCAGCTCGCTGAAGAAAAAGTTCATTGGCCTGTCACCCAATGGCTGGAGCAAACCAAAGCGCTGATGCACGATCCACTGCTGGGCCTTCTGCAAGGGCAGCCACGCCATACCTTGCAACAATCCCGTATGGGCCAGAGCGAGCAGCAGCAACAGCCCCCGCTCTCAGATATCGATGCCACCACCCTAGTTCACCTCGGACAAGCCTTACACAATCAGCTCTTTCAAGGGCAGTTGCACGATAGTTGGATCACAGCCCAAGGCGTTGCCCAAAACCGTCAGGCGCTATTGCGATTACGCATTGGCATGAAAGACAATCGCTTACAGCAGCTTCCCTGGGAAGCGCTCCATGCCGGAACAAGACCTTTGGCAACGGGCACTGATGTGATTTTTTCTCGCTACATTCTAGATCGACGGCAGGGTCACTCAGGCCAGCTCAAAATCAGTGAGCCGAGTCAGGGGTTGCGAATTTTGATGGTCATTGCCTCGCCAGATGATCAAGAACGGCTAGAGCTCAAGCAAGAGGCTTACCATCTTCAAGGTGAACTCCATCCTGAGAAAGCAGACACCCATAACAACAATACGGTGCTGGATGTTCAGCTCAAAATCCTTGAGCAGCCAGGGCGAGCAGAACTGACTCAAGAGCTAGATCGCGGCAACTATCAGGTGCTGCACTATGCGGGCCACAGCAATTTAGGCAATGCTGGGGGCGATCTTTACTTGGTTAGCCGCCAAACTGGCCTGACGGAGCGGCTGAGCGGTGAAGATTTAGCTGGGTTGTTGGTTAACAATGGCATTAAGCTGGCGGTGTTTAACTCCTGCCGGGGGGGCTATAGCGCTAGCACAGAGCAGGGATGGCAAGCGCGCAATTTAGCGCAGGCGCTCGTCAACCGCGGTGTGCCTGCTGTCATTGCGATGACTGAGCGCATTCCTGATCATGTGGCGATTACCTTTACTCAGTTGCTCTATCGCAATCTGAAAAAGGGACAGGCGATTGATCTCAGCTTGAATCGAACTCGTCAAGGTTTGATTTCAGCTTACGGCTCACACCAGTTTTACTGGGCATTGCCGACGCTGTATATGCAACCTGCTTTCGATGGCTATTTGGTGCAAGTAGCAGGCGATCGCAGCCATCCTATGGAAAATCCTCGTGCTTTAGACGCTGCCAACGATCCTTTTGGCGGCATGTTCTCTGAACCAGGACTGGCTGAAATTGACTTGCCAGCACCTCGAGCGGAGATACCTGTCGGTGCTGTTGGCGCTGTCGGCGTCATAGGCTCAGGGGCACTACTGACCTACCCTGATCAACCGGATCAGCCGGATCAAGCAAGTAATCGCACCACCATCACTGACAGCCCAACTAACCCGACCCAAGCTGATGCTATCGGTGTTAATGCCGTCAATAACTTAGTCAATAACCACGATGTACAGACGACAACAACCGTAGTAAAAGAAAACTCAACCCCGTTAATATCGGTTGAAACGGCGGTGCACCTACCTGAAGCAATTGAGACGACCACTGGATTTTACGGAGAACAGGGAATGGCACCTAATGCCACCAACTTAAGTCAGTCACCACAACCTCCTCAGGTTCAAGCACCTTCAAGCGCACCTTCAGAAATACTCGTGGGCGAACGGCTCAACCGCAGCCACACCCTACACACGAAGCTTTTAACTATGCCTGGACTGGCCAGCATGGCCCTGATCGTGATTTTGGGTATCACGACCGTAAGCTGGTTGCAACGCAGCCGCCAACCAGCTATTGCCGATGCCCCACTGGTCTTGAACGCAGCCGGTTTACCTGCTCAAATAGAAGTCGCCTTCAACCAAAATGAATTAGACGTTGCGGCTTCTGCGATCAAGGCATTAATTGATCAAGGGCAATTCTCTGCGGCAATCACAGCCTTAAAAAGTGCCAATCCTACGCAACAAAACGATGTGATTGTCTCCTTCTTACGTGGCCGCGCTCAATGGGGCCTGACCAAGCAAGGCGATAGCAATTTTTCCCCCGATGATGCCAGACGTTCTTGGTTGGCGTCTTTAAAAAATGAGCCTGATTGGATGGAAATATCGATGGCGCTTGGCTTTGCCCAGTATGCGGTCGGCAAAGAAGAAGAAGCTTTAGCCGCTTGGGAGCGGGCGATCGCACTTGCCAAAAAGCAGCCCAATGCGAATATGTATTTTTCTGAGCAGCCCGTGAGTCAGTATATCCTCAACGCCTATGCGGGGTTGGCGATGGTCTCACTGTCTATGGCTAAAATTGAGGCCAATGCCGATGAGCGCAATCGACTGTTGGCACAAGCCTCAGCCGCCTATCTCAAAGTGATTGACGAAGCACCGACTGAGTTTAATGCCAATTCCCTGGGAGATAACTGGCTGTGGCTAGGCAGTGCGATCGCCGATTGGGACAAAGCCAAAGCAGAACTGAGCCAAACGCTCTAGTTAACCCTCTAAGTTAACCCTCTAAGTTAACCCTCTAAGTTAGTGACGCGCTGTCAGGGACGCGCTGTCAGGGACGCTCTGTATCATTGGCATAATTGGCGCTTAATCGGCTAATCGGCACTTAATCGGCGCTTCATCGGCGCTCTGTAGCCGCTGCTCAGGTGGTGGTAGGGCACTGCAAGGGGCCACCTTACCGCTTACTGTGCCTAATGTGTCCACTCTTCAGGGGTGTAAGACATCACCCAGCAGCGCTCTATATAGTGCACTTTTTGCACATGCCAAAACTTCCTAGGATTGATAATCAACTTGCGATCGCGCTGACCAATAGGCTGACTTAAGTACTGCCAGAGCGGAAAAGTAGCAATAGGAACAATAGAATTAGCCGGTATCATGACGGTATCAAGACGACAGGTGAGTACAAGGTAAAGCCGTATAAAGCCATGGCCTTACTCACCAATGATGTCAATACACCAGGATTTTCCCACCGTAGAAGTACTTCAATTCAAGTATGCCAACTCATTTTTGAGCTATCTTTTGTGCACACCGCTATTCGTTAGCATTGTCATCAGCATTATCAACGGATACATCTTTGGCACATTTCCCACCACAGAGACCTGACAAATCTATTGATTGGCAACTATTCGCTGATAGCCTCGGTGCGATTGAAACTGTCCTCCAAGCCGATCAAGTTGCCAAGCTATCTAAAGATTACTATCACTTCAGCCCCATTTTGGCCGCACAGCTCAACGGCAAAGTAGGTGATTTGGTCGTCCGGCCCAAAACTGAGGCAGAGGTCTTGCAAGTCGCCCAAGCTTGCGTATCGGCTAAAGTGCCCCTAACGGTAAGGGCGCAGGCACCGGCAACTACGGTCAAGCCATTCCCCTAGCTGGCGGCGTCATTTTGGACATGAGCGCCATGAATGCCGTGAAGTGGATCAAACCAGGCATTGCCTGCACAGAAGCAGGCGCCAAACTCGCTGCGATTGATCGCCTCACTCGCCCCCAAGGCTGGGAAGTTCGCATGGCCCCTTCCACCTACCGTACCGCCACCATCGGTGGATTCATCGGCGGCGGCAGCGGCGGCATTGGCTCAGTGATGTACGGGCAACTCGCTGATCGCGGCAATCTCCAGGCTGTCCGCGTCGCCACCTTAGAAGATACGCCCCGCATGATCGAACTGCGTGGCGACGCGGTTCAAAAAGTGAACCATGCCTATGGCACCAATGGCATCATCACCGAACTGGAAATTCCCTTAGGCCCAGCCTACCCTTGGGCCGAAGTCATCATCACCTTCGATGATTTCATCAGCGCCGCCCGTTTTGGCCAAGCCCTCGGTGAGGCTGACGGCATTATCAAAAAACTGATCAGCATCCACGCATGGCCTATTCCCAGCTACTTTGCGGCCCTACAAGAGGCCTTACCAACAGGCAAAGCGGCTGCTTTGCTGATGGTATCTGAAGCTGACTTAGGGGCATTGGGCGATTTGGCCAATCAACATGCAGGCACCCTCACTTATCAAAAAGACGCACAAGCTGCCAGCAAAGGCGCAGCCATTGGCGAATTTACTTGGAACCACACCACCCTCCACGCTCGCAATGCCGACGCTGATTGGACATATTTACAAACGGTATTTCCATACGACCGTGAGTTGAATTTGTTGCAGCATATGTACGAACACTTTGGCAACGAGGTGGTCATGCATCTGGAATACATTCGCACTCAAGGCAAAATTCTCCCTGCCGCGCTGCAACTGGTGCGCTACTCCACAGCAGAACGCCTACAGGAGATCATTCGCTACCATGAAGAAAAAGGGGCCTTCATCGCCAACCCCCACACCTACATGCTAGAAGATGGCGGCCGCAAAACCGTTGACGAAAATCAGCTTCGATTTAAGGCGCAAGTCGATCCTTATGGCCTCATGAATCCAGGGAAAATGAGGGGTTGGTTAGAGCGTCATCGTGAGTAAAGCCCCGTCACGCTCAGATTCGTCAAAATCAGATTCGTCAAAATCAGATCCGTCACGCTTAGATTCGTCACGCTCAGCGATCAGATGGTGTCACGGCCAGATTTAACTGCTTCCCAAGTCAACGGCAGCCCTGCAGGATTTTGGCAAAGTACAGGTAACCAAGTGGCAAAAGGAAACTGCGACTCTATGCCTTGCAGCCGTTCTCTGGCTTCACGGACGGCTTGGTGTAGTGGCGCGCCTTGAGAAAAGGCACTTAAAAAATGCTTGAGAAACGCTTGGGCGACGGCATCTGGTACAGGATGGCGCATCACAATCGTGGGGGGCAAAGAAAGATCAGCGCTGAGATTCTCGATGAGCTGCAGACCGTCGCAGGCGTTGAATATGGCTAATTTGAGCCCACGTTGGATGGCTTGACGCAGGCCGTAGTTGAGGTCGCTGAGGCTCAGGCTTTCGGTGGCATTAATCCGCAATTGCTGTTGACTGTTGGTACAGGTGCTGTGGCCGGCAAAAAATAAGATGTCCCAGGGCTGCTCCCACAGACTGTCATTGAGCTGAGATCGCACCGGTTCGACCAAACAAGTCAAGGCCACATCGGGTAGCTGCTCTAACAGGCGGCGATCGCGGGCCACATCTAGCCCTCGACTATCGCCTAAAATCGCCAAAATCCTCACCTGCCCCGAGGCGGTTGACGCCGCCGCACCCTGACGATAGATCGGCTCACTCAGCACCAGCTCTGCATGGATGTAGCGATCAAACCATTCCCATAGATGTAGCGGCATTGCTCGAATGGGCATACTGTCTGTTTGCAGCACAAAGCGAATTGAATCAACCGGATCTAATGCTGCTAGCAAAGTATCCCGCACCGGCCGAAATTGCTCCGAATTTAGCCAGCTATTGATTTGACAGAGCAGATCGCCATGAACCTCTTGGCAATGCTCAAACAGCTCTCGGTAGCTGACGTTTGTCAGTTGAACAGCAGGCGCATCAATCCGAGTCGCATGTTGATACACCTGGCGGTAAGCCATTTGCCAGCGCTGCTGAGCCTGCAGCAACGAGTCAGCCGACGGCAGCCAGCCTGTCGTTTCCATTTGTGGCTGTGCCCCTTCATCACCAAGCTGAAGGGTTACCGGAATGCCTAACGCTTCTTTGTGGCCGAGCTTGAGCACCACGCGCTTACCCGACAATGGCTGTCTGACACTGGGCTGAGTGAGCAACTGGGTCAGTTTAGATAGCTCGCTTTGGTGCTGCCGGTAAAGGCTGATTTGCTCATCTTTCGCCGCTAATGCCGCCTGATAACGGGCCTCTATTTGCTGCAGGGCCTGATCGTACTCCTGGGTAAGCGCAGCTTGAATCTGGGGCTTAGGCGCATCTTCAGGAACTTCTACCTTCACCACGACCACGCCATCACCTTTGTTTTCAATGCTACGGATAGCCAAATCTTCGCCGCGCCTTTGTACCTGCTGAAAAGCACGCATAAACGCCGACATATCCAAACCCTGACGAAAAATGAGATCTACCGTATGCAGCACATCTTGAAACAGTTTGGTAAAGTCACCTGGTTCAAAATCGCCTTGACTAGGACGACGCTCCCGCTGCCCATCCAACAAATACACATAGTCACAATCCACCCCGGCCAGTTGAGTAGAGCTATTAATATTCCAAGCTTCTATACAGCTCGCGGTCATTTGGGCACTGCAAAAGCAAGTCCCTACAGCTTGGGTACGAATGAACACAGCCCCCCTGAGGTGCGCGCCCGTCAAATCAGCCTGAGACAAATCAGCATCGGTAAAGTCGGCTCCCAGCAGAACTGCCTCAGCCAAGTAAGCGCCGCGTAAGTAGCAGCCCCTATAGTCTTGCCCCCTACCTTCTCCGCTAACCAACAGTTGACGTGCCTTAGGCTGGCGCAGCAGGGTCGTGCCCACATGGGCATAGTCTAAAAATTGAGCTTGGCGAAAACAGGTACCCGTGAGCGTAGCTTCAGTAAAATCGGTGGCATTCAGGCGAGCCCCTGTAAAGTCAGCTTTAGAAAGCTGGGCTTGATGGAATCGCGTACTTCCCCAAGTCGCGAGGATCAATGCTCCAGAGCGCAACCAGCCGTAACGGGCATGATCTGCCACAATCCGCTGGGTTGTGTGCCAACTCAAGCACCACAAAACAATCGCATCTAAGGGCGCATTAATTTTAGCGAAGATGCCGGTAAAGGCCACAGCACTCGGAATTGCGATCATGAGAGCACACAATAGCGTGATCAGTTCCAAGCCACCTGGAATGCGCCTGCGATGCTGCTGGAAATGGGCACTGGCCATGAGCAATCCGCACAGCGTCGGAATAATACTTAGCCCCAGCCAAAAAACATTGACTAGGATAATGGCACTGGCCGTGTGTGTTTCTTGTCCGACCAACGCGACAATGAGATCTCCTGTTCGAGCATATTCCCACAGGAAAAAGCCGACCCAAACCCCTACCCCCCCCCAAAATAGTGCCAGATATGGCGCTTACTAAATCTCGCTGCCACAGCAGGGCCGTAAACAGCAGTAGCGTACCAAACACAAGACTGGCATCACGAGGGCCAAAATAATGCAGGTAGCCGCTGTTGACCGTATCGGCAATGGCATTGCCTAGCAGCGCCAGCAGACAGCCACTACCGGCCATCAATAGCAGCATCAGGGCGATCGCCCAGGGCCTTGCACCAGCTTTAGCCTCACGGAAATTGGCCTCATTTAAGATTGCGGCAGTAAAATCCGCACCCTGAATTTGCGCGTTTCTAAAATCAGCACCCGTCAGATCTTGGCCCTTGAACGATTGGCCTTTTAATGACTGACCGGCAAATGACTGACCGGCAAATAACTGCCTAGAAACCTTCATAGCTCAAGATGACGACCACCGCTCTAATGCTCTTTGACCACCCCAGCGGGCCACTATTTCATCGTCGTAGTCATCGGCTAGGCGAATAACTGTCGTCACGGAGTGCTTAAGCTCAATTTGATCACAGGTGGAACCCACTAGGCTGTGCTCAAATACAATGTCGTTTTCGTTATCGAGAGCAAAGCGACCAAAATGGATACCGTTGTTAGCACGCAATAGGTAGTAGCTCAGTTCGGGGGTCACCGTCACGTCGGTCACCACAAAGGAACGGGTGGTAATCAGCGCATCGTTCTCTCCCCAAGGCACCACACGGGTCGAAGCAACTGCCGAACCAATGGTGACAATAAATAATGGCTCATCTTCAAACACAACGGCTGCTTCCCCAAAAAGATCTTCCATCCACGGCACAATTCTTTGGTAGCAAGCTCGCTGTGAGATACTTTCAAACTCCATGAGTGATCAAAACTGTTAAGGGCCTGGTTTTATTCTCTCACTATTTAATCCGATCGCTAGCGATGGCACCATCACCTACCCCCGGTATTCCCCTCCGGTATTCTCCACCCCATAGAGGCTGTTATCAAGTGCTAGGCTAGCTGCTAAATCAATGAATGACTCGGTCGTTTATGACTGGTCGTTTTTATTTAATAAGCTTTTTTAAGCCACAAGCGTGATGGACGATTTTGAAAAGCTGACGGATGATCTGCATTACGGTGAGGCGATCGCAGCCGTGAACCGTTTAATTCACAAACTCGATCTCACCCCTCGCGAGAAAGCCGGATTAGAAGCTGACATCGGCCATCTGCATGGTGTCCTGCAAAAGCTAGAAAACGAGGTGGTGCATATCGCCGTATTCGGTATGGTTGGCCGCGGAAAATCGTCTTTGCTCAATGCTTTGGTCGGTCAGCCTATTTTTCAAACTGGGCCGTTGCACGGTGTTACCCGGCAGGCTGAAAGCGTGCATTGGCAACCACAGAAGCTGAACGATGCAGAACAAATCCACCGCGCTACCCTTCCTTCTGGCCAACAGCTAGGACAGTCGGCGGCGAGCGTAGAACTGATAGATACACCGGGAATCGATGAAATAGATGGCTCGCAACGACAGGCGATCGCCCATAAAATTGCCCATCAAGCCGACCTGATTCTATTTGTGATCGCAGGTGATCTGACGCAGCTTGAATACACTGCCCTGAGCGAACTGCGTCAGGCCGGTAAGCCCATCCTATTGGTATTCAACAAAGTCGATCAGTACACCGCTAGTGATCGCGCCCAAATCCTCTCGACGCTCAGGGAAAAGCGGCTGACAGACTGGATGCCTGCTAGCAATATTGTCACTGCGGCCGCCGCACCATTGGTGAGCCAAGCGGTGCCCGAGCCCAATGGTCAGATCAGCACCCAAGTCAAACGGGGAGCAGCCGATGTCGGTGCGCTCAAACTCAGGATTTTAGAAATTTTGCAGCGAGAGGGAAAAGCCTTGGTGGCGCTCAATACATTGCTGTACGCCGATGAAATCAACCAACAGGTCGTGGCACGAAAATTGGATTTACGCGATCGCGCCGCAGATGACACCATCTGGAAAACCGTCATCACCAAGTCCATCGCTGTTGCCCTAAATCCACTGACGGTGATTGATTTACTCAGTGGCGCGGCCATTGATGTCGCCCTAATCGTCACACTGGCGAGGGTGTATGGATTAGAAATGACTCAAACAGGGGCGGCGCAACTGCTGCAAAAATTGCGATCGCCATGGGTGGGCTGAGCGCTAGCGAATTGGTAATCAGCTTTGGCCTGAGCGGACTCAAAAGCCTCTTGGCAGCAGCAGCATTGCCCACCGGGGGGCTGACAGTAACCCCCTACGTATCGGTAGCACTCACCCAAGCGGCTGTATCTGGTGTATCGACTTATGCGATCGCCCAAGTCACCAAAACTTACTTGGCCAACGGCGCAACTTGGGGCGACGATAGCCCCAAAGCTGTCATCGCCAAAATTCTCCATGAGCTGGATGAGGACTCGATTATCAGCCAGATCCGCAGCGAACTGACCGCCAAACTAGACCTAAAAGCTCGCTGGCAGCAATAAGGCTGGCAGAAAATCACTATGGCTAAATCACTATGGCTAAATCACTATGGCTAAATCATGATGGCTAGCTGGATTGCCCAATGCCATCGCAAAAGCCTGCACCTTGCTCTTACCGCACCTCTGCAAACAGCACTATCCCCACAGAATCGCCGCAGCCATTAACCGCCATCAGAAGTTGCGCCTGTACCGCCACCACTATTCATAAAGTCTTTAGGGCCGGTGTAGTCAGAGGCTAAGGCTAAAGTCTCTAGCGACTGAGCCCCACTTAAAATTTCACCGTTGACTTTCCAAGTGGGATAGCCTGTAATATTTTCAGCCGTACACAGCGCCGTCTGAGAAGCTTTTCCATCTGCCGCGCATTCAACATAAGGCATTTTTTTAGACGCCTCTTCCCCAAAGAGCTGCTTTTGATCATGGCAGTGAGGACACCAGTAAGCGCCATACATTTTGGCGCCGCTCTCGGTCAGATGCTCTGCCAGGGCAATTTCGGCGGCCCCAGAGGCTGTCGTGACGCTTGGGCCTGCACCTGCAACTTCAGCCGCCTGATTGCCGGTACTCAAAGGCCCACCCGGCACCGCATAGATTCCCAACGTGGCGACTAAGGCCACGGTCGCAACAATAGCGCCATTAAACATTAGTTTGCCGCGATCATCCCAGCGACGGCCGACCAGTGTCAGCACAAACATAGCTACGGTCATCGTCGCTGAGGCAATGCAATAAAGGCAGGTCGTCTTGAGATCTGTGGCCAAAACGTACATTAAAAAGCCACTGAAGACCATCATGCCCGTGGAGCCAATGAAGAGCAATGGCCAAGTCCAGCCTTCTAACTGAGTGCGCAGATCCTTGTTATCGTCCGCATTGACTGCCAGTGGCGACAGCGCCAGTACCAGCATAGAAAGATAAGACAAACAGCCAAACAAGGTCAGCGGCAAGCCAAAAACCGTCGCCCATTCGCTGGATAAAACGCGATCGCACCCTCCTATACAAGCCGCCGTTTTATTCATCAGCTTCACAGCGGTCAGATAGCCCGTACCGGTAGCTCCAACCGCTGCGATCGCGCCAATAATTGGGCGCGACCAGGTGTGAATCCAAAGTTTTTCTTGGCGACGGCGTCTCATAGTGAGTACTCAGAGAATAGGGTTTGTAATATCAACATTACTTGGAATGACTTGGCATCACTGAGCAAGCCTTCCGAAAGGGATCTTAGCCAAAAATACCCGCAACTGACTAAAAATATGTCACAAAAGCCTTAACCTACAGCCATCGGCTGATGCTCCGGCGTACTAGCAGCATCCCGCCGCTCTAAGGCCAAGAGGCCACGACTGAGTTCACTGACAAAGTCACGCACACGAATCGGATCAATCGGCTGATCAATTTGGCCCTTGCGTTTGAGCGAACTCGAAACAATCACACCATCGGCGAACGGCATCAGCTTAGAGATATTGTCAGCACTCGCGCCGCTGCCGATAAAGATAGGGGTATCGCTAGCTGCAGATCTCGCTAACTGCATATCTTCCACACTAGGCGGACTGCCTGTCGCCCATCCCGACAAAATCACCCCGTCAGCCAGACCACGGTGAATCGTATCTTGCACTACCGAGGTCAAACTAGGCGCACCTAACGGACGGGCATGTTTGACCAAAACATCCGCTAATATTTTCACCCCGGAACCCAGCTCCCGACGATAGCGTAAAATGTCATGGGCCTCCCCTTCGATCAGCCCCTGATCCGTCGCCATCACACCAGTAAGCACGTTTACTCGAATAAAACTTGCCCCCGTACAGGTCGCTATAGCCATCGCACTGCGCGCATCGTTGCGCAGTACATTGATGCCAATAGGCAGCGTCACCAACTGCTGCAAGCGCTGCACCACCAAGGTCATGGCACTCACCACCGCAGGATCTACGTGGGATTTGGGAAAGGGCGCATCAAAAAAATTTTCGATAATCAGGCCGTGGGCACCACCTGATGCTATTGCCGTTGCTTCTTGCTCCGCTCGGGCGATGACAGCCTGCAGGTCACCCTGCCATCGCGCCGAGGCAGGCAATGGCAGTAAGTGAACCACACCAATCACAGGATTGGCGGTCTTGAAAAGTTCAGTTAAGTCCACGGGGGTTACTATCTCGGACTCGTCACGTTAGTTGATGAATCTACAGGCCAGCTAGCTGGCCTCAATCCTTTTGCCAACCTACCAGTTCAAACCCAATGTTTTAGCTGAGGTCTCGATCTACATTAACAGTCAATGTTGAGAGTTTTAGCCGAAGTTTTAGCAAGACGGCCTAATGTTTTGATCTGTACTTGGATCTGTGCTTGTAAGTGTGCTTACTAAGGTAAATGATCTGCTCAAAATTCTGGTATCAGTCCATCTTCAAACACGATGGCAAGGCTAGGGTGTTTTTCTCTTGTCAATTGTGTAGTTATGTTATGATCACGGGTGTAGAAGATTTGCTTGTCGCCACATTTGCCTGTCGCAATATTTGATGTTTCTGCCCTCTGTGGTGTGGCTTACTCACGAGGCGATCGCTACCGCCAAAGAATACACACCGAGAGACTATTCCATGGGACGCAAACCCACGATTGCGATTTCACACTTAGGCTGCGAAAAAAATAGAGTAGACAGCGAGCACATGCTGGGTCTGCTAGTTAAGGCAGGCTACAGCGTAGATGCGAATGAAGACCTAGCTGACTACGTGATTGTTAATACCTGTAGCTTTATCCAAGAAGCCAGGGAAGAGTCCGTCCGTACGCTAGTCGAGCTAGCCGCGGCCAACAAAAAGCTTGTCATTACTGGCTGCCTTGCCCAGCATTTCCAAGACGAGCTGCTTGAGGAAATTCCAGAGGCGGTTGCCCTAGTAGGCACCGGTGACTATCACAAAATTGTCAATGTGATTGAACGCACTGAAGCTGGTGAACGGGTGAAGGCTGTTTCGGCTGAGCCGACCTATATTGCAGATGAAACGGTTCCCCGTTACCGCACCACCACAGAAGGGGTAGCTTATCTGCGGGTGGCCGAAGGCTGCGATTACCAATGTGCCTTTTGTATTATTCCTCACCTTAGAGGCAAGCAGCGATCGCGCCCGATTGAATCCATCGTCACCGAAGCCCATCAGCTCGCTGCCCAAGGCGTGCAAGAACTGATCTTAATCTCCCAAATCACGACCAACTACGGTGTGGACATTTACGGCAAACCCCGTCTAGCAGAGCTGATCCGTGCCCTTGGTGATGTCGATGTGCCATGGGTGCGAATGCACTACGCCTACCCCACAGGGCTCACGCCAGCCGTTATCAGCGCCATCCGTGAAACCCCAAATGCTTTACCGTACCTAGACTTGCCCTTACAGCACTCCCACCCAGCCATGCTCAAGGCCATGAATCGTCCCTGGCAAGGGCAAGTCAACGACAACATCATTCAAAATCTCAAAGCATCCCTACCCGAAGCCGTACTGAGAACCACGTTTATCGTTGGCTTCCCCGGCGAAACCGAGGAGCAATTTGAGCACTTGCGACACTTTATCCAGCGTCACGAATTCGATCATGTAGGCGTCTTTACCTTCTCCCCCGAAGAAGGCACTGCTGCCTACAACTTACCCCATCAGATTGAGCCATCTGTTAAGCAAGCTCGCCGAGAAGACCTCATGCTCACCCAGCAAGAGATTTCCTTTCGGCGGAACCAAATCCAAGTAGGTCAAGTCGTCGATGTGTTGATTGAACAAGAAAATCCATCGACTGGCGAATTTATTGGCCGCAGTGCCCGCTTTGCTCCCGACGTTGATGGATTAGTCTACATCAGCCAGCCTAGCATTGCCCCCCAAAAAGGTAACAGCAGTCATGGCAGAGGCAGCGTCACCCCAGGCCACATCGTCCCCGTCCTGATCGAAGCTGCCGATACTTACGACTTATTTGGATCTATCCACGTACCTGCATCCATGCCCATCTCTGCAGCATTTTTATGAGACATCGCTTTTATGAGCTTGTTTCGTCCCAATTTTAATTCATCTCACTACTCTGACTAATCCAGACTCTGGCTAATCCAACCCAATTTTGGCCTACTTGAGCATCTTGACGACCGTAGCGCACTCTACGTCTTCATCCGTTAAGCCACGGCTCAACCACTGCACTCACCTTTTCACTTTCGTCAACAGGAACGTATGACCTCTTCATTTGCTGATTTAGGACTATCCCCCGCTCGGATTAAGCATCTCGCCGGAATAGGCTTTCACGAACCAACGGCCATTCAAAGCCAAGGTATTCCCCAGCTACTCTCCGGGCACGACGTGGTGGGCCTAGCCCAAACCGGCACAGGCAAAACAGCCGCCTTTTCCCTGCCGATTTTGGAGCAAATCAATGTTGCCAATCGCTACGTTCAAGCTCTCGTACTAACACCCACTCGTGAATTAGCGATGCAGGTCTGCCAAGCCATGCAGGAATTCAACATAGATAGAAGGCTGCGCATCACGTCTGTCTATGGCGGGCAGTCCATCGGGCAGCAGCTCAGCCGCCTTAAGCGGGGCTCTCAAATCGTTGTGGGCACCCCTGGTCGAGTCATTGATTTGATCGATCGCGGAGGCTTAGTGCTTGATCAAATCAGCGCCATGGTACTAGATGAAGCCGATGAAATGCTCAATATGGGCTTCATTCAAGATGTCGAGAAGATTCTGTCATACACACCTGACGAGCGGCAAACAGCTTTTTTCTCGGCCACAATGGAGCCTGCCATTCAAAAACTAGCGACTCGATTCCTCAAGTCACCGGTTACCATCAGCGTCGAACCCCAAAAGACCTCTACGGCCCGCATTAAGCAAGTCGCCTACGTGGTGCCAACTGGCTGGACAAAGCCTAGAGCACTCGTACCCATTTTGGAAATGGAAGATCCTGAGTCCGCCATCATTTTTGTGCGGACTCGCCGCACTGCCGCTGACTTAACGCGTCAGCTTCAATCCGCAGGCCACAGCGCTGATGAATACCATGGCGATCTCAACCAGTCTCAGCGAGAGCGGCTGCTGCAACGCTTCCGCCAGCGGCAGGTGCGCTGGGTCGTAGCGACCGATATTGCCGCTCGAGGTATTCATGTTGACGATCTCAGTCACGTGATTAACTACGAGCTACCCGATAACCTAGATAGCTATGTTCACCGCATTGGTCGCACTGGTAGAGCCGGGAAAGAAGGCCGCGCTGTCTCGATTGTCATGCCGCTAGAGAAATATAAGCTTACCCGAGTAGAAAAGCGTTTTGGCAAAAAAGTAGAGTACTGCAAAGTGCCGACCCAAGCCCAAATTGCCGCACGCCACCTCGAAAAATTACAAACACAAGTTCGGGAAGCCGTCACCAGCGAGCGCGTAGCATCGTTTCTACCGATTGTCTCTCAGCTTGCAGAAGAGTACGACATCCGTACCATTGCAGCGGCTGCCCTACAAATGGCCTATGACCAAGCCCGTCCGGTTCACCTGCGCACTGAGGACTATGGCGGTGTTGATTATGGCCAAGCTGAGCCCAAGCCCAAGCCCATACTCCTGAGCGATTCATCCCTTCCGGCCAAGCAACCATCAGCCTCGGTAAAAGCAGCCGAAAATAGTGAGATCGAAAACCACGATAGCGACAGCAGCTACAGCGACAGCAGTCGCAGTAAAGATAGATCTTCTAGATCTTCTGCTGTTAAATCATGATAGTTATCGTCGTTGGGTAACGATTTGACCCTTGGTTCATCCAAGGACTGTTCTCATCAACGGCTGTGATGAAATCTGATGAATTGCAACTCGACAGACCATATTTGACAGACCATACTCGACAAACCATACTCGACAGACCATATTTGACAACCACATAGGGGATAAGCAGTGCCATCTGCATATATCCATCTGCATACATCTGCATATAATGTTGACGATGTGTAAAAGCCCATACAGATTATTCTAAATGACGGCCTAAGATGGGATTACTGAAGCATCCTCTATGGGACTCTGATTTGGAGGGAGCACTGACCTATGTTAGTTATTCTGATGAAAGATCAGCTTTTGCAACCTGCCACTGTTTGCAGAAGTTGCCCTATGGCCAATCAAAGTGGATTGCCTCGATGGCAGCAAGGACGCCTTAGATGCGGGCATCCTGTGGTTCAAGCACCCGAGCCAGCCACTGCCCAATACGAGTGTACGATGGGATTTCGCATAGCTGAGTTGCCAGAATAATCTTGACTGGAATAATCTGCCCCAGTAAACTCCCAGAACCAGTAAACTCCCAGAATCATTCCACAGCAATGGGTTTCCTGAGTACGCTTTCAAAATCATAGATAAGTTTGCCAGATCATAGTGCGTTTGCCAGACTGAATTTTACAGGCATATTTTTTGCAGGCATAAAATAGACACTTGGCATCCTCGATCAGGGACAGTTGCGCTATGCTGTGGATGGGTTTCAACTTTGAAAAGTGTATTCCCTGTTGATTTTCCCTCAGTTATGTCGGAGTTTTTGGATGAATAGTTCTGCATCCCCTTTGGATAGAGTTTTTGCAGCCTTAGCTTACATTATGCCGTTGGCTTCTGCGTTGAGTGCAGGCGCTTACTTCTTTGAGTTTTTAAGGTTGCAAGCACCTGGGGTGCTGACGTTTATTCTGCTGATATTGATGCCGTTACGACCACTGCTCGCGATTGAAAACAATCCGATTTTAGGGCTAGGTATTTTTATTTTGCTGTTTGCTTTTGTGATCAGAAATACGGATATCAGCCGGTTTATTCGCTTTAACGTGCTTCAAGCGATTATTGTGAGCTTTATCATTTCTATTGGCAGCCTAATTTTGAGTTTGCTCGGACTCTCAGGCGGTATCATCGGCGAAACGCTGCTGAATGTCTTATTCTTAGGCGGTATGGCCATTGTGATTTATTCGGTTGCTCAGTCAGTACTCGGACGTTACGCTGAAATTCCAACCATTTCAGAAGCTGTGAATATGCAGATGCCTTACTAGCTTGATTGAGGCGTCGATGGTTTCACCTGTTGATAAGCTCTAGATGATAGGTTATAGCGCTGAGCGCTATAGCTCACTGTAACGTCAGCTCTTTTGGGTCTGGCGTTTTGTTTTTGAGATGATGAGGTATCTTGGCTTTCACTTTGTTTTCTAAAGAGCCGATACCTTCGATTTCTATACGAATGCGATCGCCTACGCTCAGTGGCCCAACCCCCTCAGGTGTACCTGTGAGCACCACATCTCCTGGCAAGAGGGTAATGGCCTGACTAATGTAGGAGACCAAATACTCTGGAGAAAAAATCATCTCAGCAATGGAAGCTGATTGAGCAGGCGTCTGAGCGTCATTGACAAAGGTTTGCAGCAGAGCGCCTACGGGAATTTCGCGCACAATCCAGGGGCCTAGAGGACAAAATGAGTCAAAACCTTTGGCCCGTGTCCATTGATTTTCCTGCTGTTGCAAATCACGGGCTGTGACGTCATTAGCAATGGTGTAGCCCCAGATTTTGCTACGTGCTTCTGAAATTTCACAATCTGTGGTGCGATCGCCAATCACAATGGCCAATTCACCTTCATAATCCACGCGCTGCGACTGGGATGGATAAAAGATAGGCGCATCAGCCGCCGTCACAGATGTTGGTGGTTTCATAAATAACAGCGGTCTTGTTGGTAACTCGTGACCAAACTCAGCAGCATGTTGAGCATAGTTACGACCTACCGCAATCACCTTAGAAGGAGAACAAGGTGCCAGCAGCCTGTATTCTGACTTAGCTAAGGTCATCGCGGTTACTTCGCCATTTCGCCAGGGCGGCGCATCGAATATCTGGACACAGCGATCAGCCTGCAACAATCCATAGTGCAGTTGCCCTGATAACGATTGGACTCGAACGTAGCGATGCGCCATAAGTTTAGGTTGCGGTTTAGGTTGCTTGTGTTAGGTCACGTGGGCCAGTTGTTGGTATGATTGTAAGCCCTTGCTTTTATCCACGCTACGCTGAAACCTACGGTCACTTACAGATATCGCCAAGATATTGCACAAACCATTCAACAATTGATTGGCCTGTGATTGGCAGGTAATTGGCGTGCTGTCCGCATCAGTGCCTAAGCAATGCTAGAACAAAGTGTGACAAAGAGTGCTCAAAAACTGGTAGTAGCAATGGATAAAGGCCTTCATGACCACAAGGATATTAAGTTCGGATATGACACTTTACGAAACTATGTACATTTTGCGGCCCGACCTCAGCGATGAAGCTGTCGATCAGGCCATTAGCCACTATCAAGATATGCTCAAAGAAAGTGGCGCTGATATGCTCGAAACCCAGCATCGGGGCAAACGCCGCCTTGCCTACGAAATCAACCGCTACCGCGAAGGCATCTACATTCAGATGAACTATCAAGCACCTGGAACTGCGATCGCGCCAATGGAGCGAGCTATGCGCTTGAGCGAAGATGTGATTCGCTACCTCACTATCCTCTTTGAAGCGCCTTCTGAGCAAAGTGAGCGCCAACCTGAAATCATCGAAACCGCTGCACCCCTTGGTTCATAAGGTTGAGGCATGAGGTCTTAAGTTCATAGCCCCCAGCTCTGAACCCATCCGTTCTCAACCCATCCGTTCTCAATCAACCCATCCGTTCTCAACAAGACAGACATCACCTTAGATCAGCTTGATCAGAAGGATGCCTGTCTTGTTGATGTAGCTTTTATGACATCACCTTTCAGTCTTCCCTAGGTTTTCTAGGTCAGTTTGGACATGGTATAACACCAAGATAACTTGATATATATAGCGGCTTGCCAATGCGTATCTCATCTCTCAAAAAAGAGAGTGCGCCAACGTACGCCGTGAGTTACTTGGCCCATTGTCATATAAGGAAGGTTTGTCGGTGACTCAGCTAGCTAGCGTTAATGTTTCAAATAGTCAGGTAGAAATTGCGCGGCTAACAGAAGAACTGGCCATGCGTGATCAGCTTGTGCAGCAGCTTTCCCAGGAGCTTTTTCGCCTTGTGAAAGGCAATCAAGACTTTATGCCTGCGCCAGAAGTCTCTGAGCAGCATCAGCAGGAAGTGAGCGCCCTACGGACTCAACTGCACAAACTCGAAGAGCAGGTGGCTTTTTACCAAGAGCAGCTAGAAGAGCGTGATGATGAGACTCACCAGCTTAGACAAACCACTCAAGCACTGACTGATCGCACAAGGATGCTGGAGCAAGTCGTACAGGAATTACCTAGAATATACAAAGCAAAATTTGCTGAGCGCATGGCTGCTGTCAAAGATCGGGTCGCAAAAATCCAGCAAGAAAATCGTCAGCTACAGGCTGAATTACAGAGCACAAGCTACCGATTAGCCGTCCGCAGCCGTCGCGGCAACGATCATTTGGATTTACCGACTTTTCCTAGCGAAATGCTAGGGACTAATTCGATGGCCAGCTTTGCTAAGGCAACCTCAAGCCAGTAGCCTTGAGCGTCAGGCAGCACAATCACAACAGCCAAAACCTTCTTGAATGCTTAATGCGCTATTCAAGAAGGTTTTTACATGGCTGATGCTAGTGGGGCTCATAGGCTAGGGGCAATATCGCGTTTGCGTTGGGATGACATTTACTGGGATGACATTTACTGGGATGACATTTACTCATTGATTTGGCTGATTGATTTTGATAAAGACTACGTGAACATTGTCGTGCTCAAGACAGTGTTGCCACCTAATCATCGCTGTTTAACAGGTTATCCCGTAAATATTGAATTGACATGGGATATGGAGACACGCCAGTATTGATCATGAATGCAGGTTTAAGTTTTTTGAAGCGATCGCGCTGACCACTGATAGCCACTGATAGCCTTGGCCACTGATCAGCTCTCCACTCAGCCCTGTACGTAAACTCAGCCACCAGTTCCAAAATATCCAGCGATTTCCATGGACGAATTGATCCCTTTAGAGCTCGTACAAAATATCGCTCGTGAGTATGGCTACTGGGCTATTTTTTTAGGTGTTTTACTAGAAAATATGGGGATTCCGCTGCCGGGTGAAACGGTCACCTTGGTCGGTGGTTTTTTAGCCGGTAGTCACGAACTCAACGTTTGGTACGTGCTGAGTGTGGCGATCGCAGGGGCCATTCTAGGCGACAGCGGCGGTTATGCGGTGGGCTACTACGGCGGTTGGCCGCTGCTCGTAAAGCTAGGCAAATTGTTAAATATCTCTGAGACTAAGTTGGAGAGCGTGCGCGATCGCTTTAGTAAAAATGCAGACACCGCTGTATTGCTAGGTCGGTTTGTCGCCCTTCTGAGAATCTTTGCAGGGCCTTTAGCCGGGATTTCCCGGATGCCCTATCCTCGTTTTTTACTGTGCAATGCCATCGGTGCTGCGACTTGGGCCTCAGTCATGGTCAGCCTCAGCTACTTTTTAGGCCGTTTGGTGCCCCTTTCTATCCTGGTGAAGTGGGCTGCTCAAGTTACAGCGATCGCCCTAGCTGGGGTAGTGATTTGGGTGACGTTCACATGGTGGAAAGAGTCGCGCCACACCAGTCCGCAAAATTCTTAAAAACGTGCGCCTTTATGATTAAGGCTGCCGATCTAAGGTTGCGCTTAAGGTTTCACGCTTAAGGTTTCACGACATAGTCAGAAGCCATCGGCTCAACCGCCCCTTCTTTGACAAGCGCCTGATAGATCATCACGGCAAGTTCAGCTCGCGTTGTCGGTTTGTTAGGGTTTAACTGTTCTAAGTTTGGGTAGTTCACGACAAAGCTGCTAGCCGTCGCCGCAGCCACTTTTTCATTAGCCCAGTTCGGAATTGCATTGGCATCGGTATAGCGCGACAGGGCAGCCTGAACGTTGTTGGGCGTTGCGACCTTTAGCCCCGTGACCAAGGTCGTGAACGCTTGAGCGCGGGTAACGGGTGTATTTGGCTCAAAGGTGCCGTTAGGAAAACCGGTCATAAACCCACCTTTTACCACTTCGCCAATGGATTCTCTGGCCCAGTAATCGCCTTGCACATCAGAAAATTCCAGATTTTCCTTCTCCGCCGTTAAGTCAAAAGTATTGGCAACAACCGTTGCGATTTGAGCACGGGTAACAGCTTGCTCAGGCTGAAAGTCACCTTCTGCAAAACCAGACATCAGACCACGGCTAGTCAAAGCATCAATATAGGGCTTAGCCCAATAGTTATCAGGCACATCGTCAAAGCGGAGCGCGGCTTGAGGGGTGGCAGTGGCAGCTTCAGAGAGCGTCAAAGTAGAAGAAGGGGCGGCGGCAGGCGGAGCTGTCTGATCTACTGTGCCAGGAACGGTGGTGCCAGGAACGGTGGTGCCAGGAACGGTGGTGCCAGCATCTGGCAAGGCTTCTGCTTCTTCCGAGGTAGCAGCAACCCCTGCAATTCCAGCCGCTGCACTAGCGACCCCTGCTCTCATGTCATCCCATAGCCGCCGAGGTGACGCACCCCTGCGCCTCTCGGCTGTGCGAGCAGCGAGTTCCTCGCGAGCTGACAAAGGAGCAGTAACGCCTTCACCGCGAGCTGAAATAGAGGGATCTGGCAAATCTGACCCATCGGTCGCGGTATCGAATGATGATTCAGGTAATGATTCGGGTGCTACTTCTGAAGAAGCCACAGGCGGGCTAATACTCACCAACGAATTATTCAGGAAACTCATCTGATTTCGGCTAAGCCCCCAAAATAGGACACTGCCCAAAGACAAAAATGCCACTAACAACGCCACCATTTCATCAAACGTTAGGGGGCGGCTAGGGCCGATCGCGGGCGGTGTTGGAGGGCGAGCGTCAGAACGACGAGGATCATTAGGGGGCTCGATGGGGGATTGAGTCACAGGGATGGTTGCCTATTCGCGAGGGACTAATAATATAGAGGCATGGAGGCTATGGAAGCATGGAGGCAGGAGGTAAACGCGCCCATTCATCTGCTGATTTATGCTGGTTGCTCTTTGCTCATAACGATACAGGCCTTAATTCACAGGCATTAATTCACCAAAGTAGAGCATTTCGGGTAAAAAATCAGTATTTATACGGCCTTCGCTTCATCAATATTCATCTGTTTATTGGTCTAAGCCCATAAACCTATCGATAGATATTACGCAAGATATTCCGCATTTTTGATGAGATCCTATGACTAATCGGTTGGCCCAAAGCAATAGCCTATATCTGAGAAAACATGCTGAAAATCCTGTGGATTGGTGGCCATGGTGCGATCAAGCATTGGCGGCGGCGCAACGGGACAATAAGCCTATTTTTCTGTCGATTGGCTACTCTAGCTGCCATTGGTGCACGGTCATGGAGACAGAAGCTTTTTCCAATGAGGCCATAGCGGCTTACTTGAACGCTCATTTTTTACCCATTAAGGTGGATCGAGAAGAGCGACCTGACATTGACAGCATTTATATGCAGGCCCTGCAGATGATGGTGGGACAGTGGGGGGCTGGCCACTGAATATTTTTCTCACGCCGGATCAGCGGGTGCCATTTTATGGCGGCACTTACTTTCCAGTCACTTCTCGCTATGGTCGCCCAGGCTTTTTGGAGGTGCTGCAGGCGTTGCGCGATCGCTACGACACCGAACCCGATAAGGTCAGCGCTGTGACATCCCAAATTCTAGGCGGACTCTATCAGTCAGCGCAGCTTTTGGCAGGCGAGTTGGCACCTAACTTACTAACGTCTGGAATAGCCGCCTGTGCCAAAACCCTGATGCCGTTTGATACAGGCAATCGGTTTCCGATGATTCCCTATGCCCAGCTAGTGCTGCAGGGCGAGCGTCTTTTGCGCAGGGGGGCAATCCTCTTGATGACAATGCGCCTGTTGATGGTTGGCATCTTGTCCGTCAACGAGCGCTAAACCTGTCTATGGGGGGCATTTTTGACCATGTAGCCGGGGGCTTTCATCGCTACACCGTCAATCCGACCTGGACGGTGCCCCATTTTGAAAAAATGCTCTACGACAATGGTCTGATTGTGGCGTTTCTAGCCCAGGTGTGGCAAGCAGGCGAGCGTTCTGAGGTAATTCAGCGTGCTGTTGAGACAACGGTGGAATGGCTGATGCGCGAAATGCGATCGCCTGATGGCTACTTTTACGCCGCTCAAGATGCCGACAACTTTACCAGTGCCGAAGCGCTTGAACCAGAAGAAGGAGATTTTTACGTTTGGTCTTTCTCTGAGCTTGAGACTGTGCTGAACGAAACCGAATTAGCCGAGGTGATGGCGGCTTTTAGTGTTAGCGCTGCAGGTAACTTTGAAGGGCGCAATGTACTGCAGCGCAATCATAGTGGACCGCTGAATTCAGCTACGGCAACGGCTCTCGAAAAACTCTTTCAAGTTCGCTACGGGGCGTTGCCCCAACAGAGCGTGCACTTTGCACCGGCTGTGGATGCGCAAGCGGCGAAAACGCGCGATTGGCCGGGGCGAATTCCACCGGTGACGGATACCAAAATGATTGTGGCCTGGAATGCATTGATGATTTCAGGGCTCGCAAAGGCGGCGGCAGTATTCGATCGGTGGATTATTTGACGCTAGCGGTTCAATGCGCCCAGTATATTCAACAGCAGCAGCAGGTAGAGGGCACCTTTTATCGGTTGAATTATGGCGGGCGAGCAGAGGTACCGGCGCAGTCGGAAGACTACGCGCTATTTATTCAAGCGCTACTAGATATTCAGCAGACGTGCTTGCAGTTTGAACAATATCAGGCTCAATCGGGTGATTGGTTGGCAGCGGCGATCGCGCTACAAACCCAATTCGATTGCACCTTAGGTAGTGAGCAAGGCGGCTATTTTAATGCCAGTAGTGCGCTGATTTTACAGGAGCGGGCCTATCAAGACAGCGCCGTTCCGGCAGCCAATGGCATTGCGATCACATCCCTCATCCGCCTCTTCCTCTTGAGCGAAAATTTAGCCTATCTCGATCGCGCAGAAACGGCTCTAAAGTCATTCAGCAGCGTTTTACAAAAAGCCCCTCGGGCCTGCCCTAGCTTGCTCAGCGCCTTAGATTGGTTTCATCATCCGGTATTGGTACGCACATCGGCTGAGCACATCAAAAGCATGAGAGATCAGTCTGTATATACAAATTTGCATACCGGGGTCCTAAAGCTAGAAGACAACTTGCCAGAAGGTGCGATCGCACTCGTCTGTAAAGGATTAAAGTGTCTGAGACCCGCCACAACAATAGAAATGATGAGAGAGCAAATCGAACAAAGCTGCCTTTAGGTTCAAATTTACAGCTTCGATAGCAGCTACCGTAGCCGACCTTTGGTCTATCCCTGCGCCGTAGCAAAACGAATTTTAAGATAATCGTCTTCTATTTTGGCCCCTGCAGGCTGAAGCGCAGCCAAGGCTTGAGGCAGCACTAAGTTACGGCGATGATTGCCAATACGAATATTGAGCTCATCGGCAGTTTTGCTCAGCTCCACCTGATTTTTCGGAATACCCGGCAAATAAACCTCTAAGCTATAGCTATCGGCTGATTGCACTACCCTAAGCGTGGTTTCTTTGTAATACACCTGAGCGGGATCTTCATTGCCATACAGTGTCTCTTTGAGACGCTGTAGCGCTTCTAAGCCACACATTTCTTCAGAATAAAGCGGCACTTCTTTCACCGGCAGGGGGTGAAAGTTGTCATGAATTTCTTGCTTATACTTGGTCTGCTGATCTTTCCAACGCTGAAAAAATGGATCGCTGACCGTTTCAGGAATAATCCGATTGGCTATCACCATATCGGTACCCACGTTATAAAGGCTCAGATAGGCATGGGCCCGCAGAGACTCTTTAATCACCATTTTTCAGGGTTCGTCACTAGCCGCACGGACGTAATGGTCGGATCAGACAAAATCTTCTCCAGCGCCTCTAGCTGCTCATAAAATTCATACGGCGCATCCATCACCTCTTTCGTTGGCAAAGAAAACCCTGCCACCGGGCGAAACAAGGGCTCAACCAAAGGACGCAGCGCAGTCGAAACGGCCTGAAAAGGCTTATATAGTTTGCGCATATACGCAGCCTGCGACCTCCGGCAAGCTCAGCAGCCGCAGGGCTGTGCCCGTTGGGGCAGAATCAATAATTAAAACGTCAAACTCAGCCTCATCGTAATGACGCTTCATGCGCACAAGGCTAAAAATTTCATCCATCCCCGGTAAAATTGCGAGTTCTTCGGCTTCAATGCCTTCTAGGCCCCGAGCCTGCAATACCTGAGTGATATAGCGCTTTACTGCACCCCAGTTGCCTTCTAGTTCGCGCAAAGCATCGAGTTCTGCGCCCCACAAATTGGGCTTGATTTCTTTTGGATCATGGCTAAGTTCGGTATCGAAGCTGTCTGCCAAGGAGTGCGCCGGATCAGTGCTCAGCACCAAGGTTTTATAACCAACTTCTGCACAGCGTAGGCCGGTTGCTGCCGCGACGGAGGTTTTACCCACCCCACCTTTTCCAGTCATCAAAAGTACGCGCATAGCCAACGGCCCTGTAATTTATGAAAGTTAACGTTCCTTTACTTTAGCTAGTTTTTTGGACAGTTTTGCAAGTCAGATGAAAGTTTTTAATGCTAGCAGCGAGGCAATCAATGTAACGACGTCAGTTACTGAGGCCGATTACGGGTTCAGATTCGGAGCACCAGGAGACGCAGGAGACGCAGGCAGATGGGCGCTGTAAATTCGCCGTGGTAGCGCCCTGACGTTGATCCAAACTGCAAAGCGTTCGGCAGAACGGGTGATGAGATAAGCGATACTTTGCTCACTCAAGGTTTGCCCCAGGCAAAAGCTTGCAGTCGGTGACAAGGCGCAAAAGCTTCATCCAAGCGATAAACTTCGTTTTGGAATCTCAACCCTTGCAGTTGACGAGATTCAACCGATAGAACAATGGCTTCTGCCTCATCTTCACCAATGACAAGGGGGGCTATTTCGGTAAAAACATGATCGAGTTGTGCACCCGCTAAGCGAACGATTCTACGCCTGAGTTCGGCCAGCAGCATACTATTTTGTTGGCAGAGATCATCATTGTCTGGGCCGTGTTTGTCTGGGCTGTGTTGATCTGGGCCGTGTTGATCTGGGCTGTGTTGATCTGGGCCAAATTGAGATAGCAAAACCGCTAATTGGTGATCAGAGCTGCTATCTAGCTCATGAATGCCAAAGTGCTGTAGTAGGCGAGTTAACGCCCTCGTGATCACGGATTCTGCTGTGACTACGGGCTGCGAAGATGGCTCGTCAACCGCTTTGTCATCTGAGATTGGATTCTCCCAAAGCGTTTTTGTTCATAGTGTTTGGAGTCACAGCTAGAGGTGACGGGTAGATCGAGAGTTACAGATCACTACAGGCAAAACGTTGGCTATCCAGTCACTCAATTCAGACAAGACGAGCGTGCTCTATGGAAAGAGCACGCTCGTAACGCTCCAATGTGTATTGAATGATGGGGGTTAATGATTCCTAGCGAACGTTTAGATACTGCAGGATACCCGCAGTGATGCCATCAGCGATAGCATTAACGGCATCAGGATTTCTAAAGCGAGCGGCATCTTCGCTACCCGTGACAAAGCCAGTTTCCACCAGCACGGCAGGCATGGAAGTGTTGACTAGGACATAAAACCGAGCACGGCGCACACCGCGATCGCGCAAGTCGGTGCGCTGTAAAACAGCATTTTGAATCGTCTGCGCCAAGCGCAAACCAGAGGAATAGTAATACGTTTCTAAGCCATTCACCTCAGGGCGACTCAAACTGATGGCGTTGGCATGAATGCTGACAAATATATCGGCATCGGCTCGCTCAGCAAATACAACCCGAGGATCGAGATCGACTTCACGATCGTCAGAACGGGTCAATAGAGCGTTAATACCCTGGGCTTGCAAACTGGCCTGAATGCGACGAGATACGGTGATATTGATATCTTTTTCGCGCAGGCCACCGATGCCAACAGCACCAGGGTCTCTGCCCCCGTGCCCCGGATCGATCACAACGGTGAGCTGACCCTGACGAGCACGCGGAATAGACGGCGAAGGAGTAGACGGTGAAGGAGTAGAGGGCATCGGCACACTGGCAACAGGGGCAGAGCTTTCAATGATTTGGGCCGGTAAGCGAGCATCGGCTAGGCGTTGCTGTAGCTGTTGAGCGCGATCACGCTCTAGAAAACGCCCTGCTTGAACCACAGATTGGCCATTCACGGTGGTTAGAAAAGCCCCAGGCTCAATTGCACTAACGCGATCGCGGATATTCGCAGCACTATTAGGTACAATCACCTGATAGGCGGTCTGGGTGCCTGCCGATGGGCTCGACGGTGATGGGATAGCCCGACGCCCCTCAATAATTTGGGCGTTAATGCCTTGGCTCGAAAGCTGCGAAACCAGCTGATCAGCTCGATTTCGCTCTTGAAAAAGACCCGCTTGAATCACCCGATTGCCATTGACATCGGTAAGAAAAGCATCAGAGGCAACCTGACGCACCCGCGTCCGCATAATCGTTGAAGAACTCGGCACAATCACCTGATAGGAAAGACCATCAGCACTACCGCTACTGGGCGTAGGTGTAGCACCCGGTGCAGGCAAAGAGCCACTGCCGATGATCGGTGGCGTAGCCGGTGTGGGCGTAGCGGGCCTGGGAACAGCAGGCGTAGCCGGTGATGGCAACGCTGGTGATGGCGACGCTGGTGATGAAGGGCTAGGACGGGTTCCACCCGCTTGGGCGATCACGGTCTCTAAACTTTGATCATTGGAGAGATACACATGACTTTGAGCGCTACCGTTGAGGGTTCTACGGCTCATTTGCCAACCTGGATCCAGCGTGATCTTGACAAAATCATTGGCGACCCCATTACTGCGACCAATTTCTAACACGGGTAGATCACTGCCCCGTCCAGGTAAGGCACCAGGTAAGGCAATCAGCACCAAATTATCATCGCGACGGGTAATTTGCAGCCGGTAGCGGCGACTCAAGTCTTCATTACCGACGCGGACGGAATAACCGTTACTGTCAGAACTACGACCACAGATACCCGAGAAATCAAAATTGAGCAGTAGTGGTTCAATCACAGTCGGGGTGCCTGCACGTTCAGAGAAACAAGCCCGCTGATTTGAAAGCTGCTCCAAAATGAGCAGCCGATAAAAGCGACCATTGGAAACCGGTTCGGCAATGGCCACCACCCGGTCAGCAGCGATGGGCTGCTGACCATAGTTTTGAGCCATGGCACTTGTGGATGCAAGCACGCTGGCGCCTAACGCCGTAGCAGTTAAGGCGGTCAGTGTGGTGAGTCGGCGAATTACAGATTTCATATCTTCGGCAATTGAGCAGGTGCAGCGAACAGTGACAGGCTCTGATGGGTGTGAGGTTAAAAAGCTGCTAGTCGTCAAGATGTGTGAGGTCTTTGGTCTACAGCTTGCCCTTGTAAAATGCTTTCTTCAGCGAATGTACCCAGCTAATGAGTACCCAACTAGGGCACGCTAAACACGGTTTCACAGAAGAAATTTCAAAGAATTTTGTTGTGAGCCAACAGGACTATAGCAGTTGGTCTGGAGAATTCTGCGAACTGATCCCATTGAGCGGGTTTTCGTTTTCAACAGGTTATGTTTATGTGACTACTTTTGATTTGTCACAACCTTTTGAGGCCGATTTGAGGCCAGTGAGCCAATGCCTCCCGGCCAGAGTAATCAACAGTTTTAGGAAGTTCACAGGTCGCTCTCATCTCTTCTTCATACAATTCACCTAACTTATTTACATAGCCTTTAAAACTACCCATTGAGTTGAGTTCACATGCCTATTTCAGCAAAGTCAATTTTTCCATCCCGTTCTCTTTCTGGCACCTTGCTCGCCGGAGCTGCGGCCATGGCCTTAGGCTTAGCCGCCTGTTCACCGCCTGAAACAGTTACAGCACCTAGCACTGACGGTGCCAGTGCAGAAACAGCCAGTGCAGAAACAGCCAGTGCAGAAACAGCCAGTGCAGAAACAGCCAGTGCAGAAACAGCAGACGCCACACTCTATGTCAAAGACGGCGTAGCAATTAGCGGCGCTGATGCCGTTGCCTACTTTACCGAATCTGCTTTTGTTCCGGGCAGTGCCGAGTATACCTATGAGTGGCAAGGCGCAAGCTGGCAGTTTTCTAGCGCTGAAAACCGCGATACGTTTGCCCAAAACCCTGAGCAATACGCGCCCCAGTACGGTGGCTTTTGTGCTTGGGCGATCGCAGCGAAAAAAGCATTAGTCCCGACAGATCCCAATGCGTGGAAGGTCGTTGATGGCAAACTGTATCTCAATGCCAACTCAAAGGTTCAAAGCCAGTGGGAAAAAGATATACCGGGCTTTATCGCCACTGGTGATGAGAACTGGCCAGCCGTATCTCAGTAGCCCGCCCTATTCTCAGTCAGCAGGTCATCAGTAAGCGGTGAAGATGACCTTCAGTCCGTCTTTAGGCCGTAAAGAGGGAATGACACTGAAGCTGAGATCTTGACCGGCTGTGATTTGCCAGCGATAACGCCGTAGGAGTTGGGCCGCTAAAATTTTCATTTCCAACTTGGCGAAAGCCATCCCTAGGCAAATGCGAGGGCCGCCGCCAAAGCCGACAAGGCTATAGTCATAGCGCTTTTGCTCGGCGCGCTCAGGGCCAAAGCGCTCAGGATCGAAGCGATCGGGCTCGGCGTAGCAGCGCTCATCCCGATGAGCCGCTTCAATCCGGTAAAGCGCTAGCCAACCCGCCGGGACATGGTAACCGTTAAAATCAAAAGATTTGATCACTTTACGAAAGCCGCCCGCAACAGGGGGATACTGCCGTTCGACTTCTTTGAGCACCTGATCGAGGTAGGGCATCTGCTGGATTTGAGCCAAAGTCAGGGCTGTGTCATCGGTGCGTTGGATGATGTCTTGTTGTTCGGCCCTGGCTTTTTCTAGGACGTCAAGATTCTGAGCAAGTGCCATCATCAGGGAGGTCAGCATGGAGGTCGTGGTTTCATGGCCAGCAAACAGCATCAATAGGGTTTGAACTTTGATTTCTGCTTCGCTGAGGCGGTTGCCCTCTTCATCTTCAGTTTGCAACAGAAGGGTAAGGACATCAGTTGCCACCCCATGAGATGCGTTGGCGTCAGCTGAGGAGTGCTTGGCGATCGCGACGACGACGTTTGGCAATTTCTTGTTCGATATAGGCAAGCAGGCGATCGCGCCCTTTCAGTGCCTTGGCATAAGGCGTTGGCCCCCATTTAAGCGGCAGCGTGAATAAGCCATTGGTCAAATCGGAGAACCAACCAGCCAGCTCATCCACATTGTCACCGGGCGTGGTGCCGACCAACAACACACTGGCCACTTCAAAGGTAAATTTTTTCAGCTCCAAAAACCACGTCAGATGGCGTTGTTTTTCCCATTGAGTGAGATAGCGCTCTGACAACGACACCATCGTAGAAAAATAGCTCTCTAACGCCTTGCCGTGGAAAGCAGGCATCAGCAACCGCCGATTACGCCGATGCACTTCGCCTTCTTGCAAAAAGAGCGATTCTCCTAGCAATTCTTTGAATGAGTTGGGCCAACCCCCTCGCCACGAAAAACAATCAGCATGACTAGAAAGCAGGAATTCGTTGGCCTCCGGGCCACAGAAAAAAACAGTAGGCTGGCCAATAATGCGAGATTTAAATAAACTGCCATACCGCTGCTGACGCTTACGAGCAAAGTCAGGATCGCTTAAAAAACTGAGGGTTTCACCCAGCAGAGGCAGTCCTAAACGACCCGGTGGCAAAGGCAGTTGCGCGCTCATAGCATAACCAAAACAAAAAGAAGGCAAAATGTTGGTCGTGATGACTATTTTATAGTGGTATCCAGATATATAACGCTACGACGAGGCTATGCCCTATTTTTGCCACGCTTCTAGTGTGATGGGCAATCGTGTGATAGGCAATCGTCGTCTCGTGACCTTGATTTGACAGCAGCTAGCATCCGTTAATGTAAGAGGCGATCGCAAACCATGACCGTTATTCAAAAGCCCTCCATCCAAATATTTACCACCAAAGTATTTTTAAGACAGCGTTTTTTAAAACGGCTTTGTGCCGGTCTCAGCATCTTGATGATCAGCTTCAGTGCGCTAGGCTGCACGCAAATCAATGGTGCCGAACAAAATGCAGCAACCCCGATTGCAACGGCGCAACCCGACCTGGCCATCTCCGGTAACAGCACTCCCAACACAGACAGCCCTAACACAGACAGCCCTAACACAGCTAATGCCAACACAGCCAGTCCTAGCGCAGATCCTGAACTATCAACGGCCATCTTTGCTGGTGGCTGTTTCTGGTGTATGGAACAGCCTTTTGATCAGCTTCCGGGCGTAGTGTCAACGACATCAGGTTACACCGGTGGAACGGTCGAAAATCCGACGTACGCCGAAGTTTCCGGCGGCAGTACGGGTCATGTAGAGGCCATGGAAGTGCGCTACGATCCTCAGCAAGTCAGCTACGAAAAACTGCTGACCACCTTTTGGCACAATATAGACCCACTGGATAATCGCGGCCAGTTTTGTGATCAAGGCAGCCAGTATCGATCAGCGATTTTTTATGACACCGCCGAACAGCAAGCATTAGCAGAAGCCTCTAAAAACGAGATTGCTGAGCAGCTCGATCAGCCCATTGCCACAGATATTTTGCCAGCAGCGAGGTTTTATGACGCTGAAGACTATCACCAAGACTATTACCAAACCCATGCCGTACGCTATAAGGTTTATCGCTTTGGCTGCGGACGAGACCAGCGACTTTCTGATCTTTGGGGAGCAGAGGCCCCTAGTCATTAGTAGCCGCCATAATCCGGCCATGCTGTTAAACGGACATGCTGTTGAACGGCTATGCTTAATGGCCTAAAGCATCAAAAAAAGTTATCGGTTAACTGGCACATAAGTAATGGTTTTGTCGTCTGCACTATCAATCAATGTTTTATTCAGCAGAAGCGTTTGGGAGGAGTCAGTGGCATAATGCTCTGTAATTCTGCTGACAGTGATATTACGGATGCTCGACCGCTTGTAGACCAGGGTGTCGGTAAAGGGCTGAGACATCCCGGCTTAGTTGTCAAAGGTTAAAAGCACGTATGAAGTTGACTTATCAATGGCTTTTGGCGGTGCTTTGGAAAGGGGCACGAAAAAAGCGAGTGTGGGCTGGATTAACCATCATTAGCTTGTTACTCGTGTGCATCAGTCAAGTGCCTTTTATTGATTTAATCGCGCAAGCCCATAGCTGGCTGGCTGACCAAGGCATTTGGGCATTGCCGATATTTATTGCGATCTACGTTATGGCGGCCATTTTGGGCCTCCCCAATATCGTATTGGTGCTAGCAGCAGGTACCCTATTGGTCTGACCAAAGGTGTGATCAGTGCTTCCATTGCCGATACGCTGAGCATTGCAGCCTGTTTTGTGATTGGCCAAACGTTAGGCGTCGTTGGATTACGAGCATGGTGAAAGAAAGCAGCCGGTTTCACAAGTTTGATCGTGCTTTTGCTCAAAAAGGCTGGAAGATTGTTTTTCTCACACGGCTGTCGCCTGTACTGCCCTCCAATATTCTCAATTACGGCTTTAGCCTGACTCGCATTGACTTTTGGGAGTATTTATTTTTTTCTTGGCTGGGAATGCTGCCCGTTATTTTTACCTATGTCTACATTGCGACGTTTGGGGCCAACATTTTAACCCTGAAGCAGCCAACTGAAAACTTGCTTTTTCAAGCCGTTGGCCTTGCAACCACCATCGGGGTAATGTTTTACACCACCAAAATGGCGACCTCAGCGCTGCGCATGGAAGAAACTCAAGAAACCTACATGCCCATCAATCGTTAATCCGCTGGTGCGGTTCAAAATTAGCCAGTCCCACCAATCGGGTCGAACAAGGAGCGGATGCCATAGGTGTGGCACTCTCTCCAACAGCAGCTTAGAAACCGATTGATGCAGGCCAGCTCAAGCTCAATGTGTGGATTTACGGCAAGTCACATCAGCTCACATCAGCTCACATCAGCAAAGTGGCGCAAGCGATAGGATTGAAATTTTAATAGTTCAAATGAACTATTTTAGCTAAACTGATTTTGATCGATCTGGATTCAGCGCTGTAAAAAGCAGCGCTGTAAAAAGCTATTACCCCAAAATCCAGCTCAAGAATATCCAGCTCAAGAATATTGTCTGAGGTGCTTATGCATAGCGATGTAAGGCGAAACCTAAAGCCGGGAATGTTAGTGCGGCTTAAAGATCAGCCCATTGACTTGCCAGATTTTGTGCTGGAGCGTTATCTAGGCCGCTTTTGTTGGATTCGGCAGCAGGCGTGGGGCGATCGCGTGCAGTGGAAGGTACCTGTTACCGCCATTGAAACCCGTACTGAAACCTATACCTTTTGTACAGACAGACCTTCCTGACTGCGTTAGGATCGCTTTTAAGTAATCTGCACAAGTACCCAAGAACAGGTAGAAAAACCCTATGAACTGCCCTACAGGTTTCAGCTCGCGAATTGGTTCAAGCTGCGTACGAAAATCGCTATACCTGGGATAACGCCTTTCCGGGATACACCACAGATGTG
>JAAUPS010000144.1 GCA_012033015.1 Phormidesmis sp. RL_2_1 | reverse complement strand
GCTATCAATGGCAACAAAAGCCCCATCCGAATTGCGCGCTGTCTACAATGCCTACGGAACTGCATAACTGTATAGCCGATGAATAGCCGATGAATAGCCGATGAATAGCCCAGGCACTAGCAATTAACCCACTAGTGTCTTTATATTTTTTAATAATATAAAACCATGGGCTAACCGCTAAGGCTGTTATCTGTTAGACAGGAATGATAGACAGAATGATATTATCCCGTGGCTCTGGGCTAAGGGCTTTGGAGTTCTGCGACCACTCTGGCTTTACTGGCGAGTAAATGGAGCTGTATGGCTGCGATCGCAGTAGGTGCATCTTGCTGGGCAATCGCCTCATATACCTGCCGGTGCTCTAGGCGAATTTCTAATACCGACGGATTTTGCTGTAGTGTCTGAATGCGCATCAGTGCCATCGCATCAAAGATCTGATCGAGCAGTAAAACCAAGCGGCGGTTGCCCGAGCTTTCGGCAATTAAATGGTGAAACTGATAGTCCAAATCCAGCAGTTGTAGTAGCGCTGGCACATCGGCGTTTGACGAGTTTCGCGCTTCTGCTTGAATGACATATTGCTCCAATGTTGCGATCTGCTGCGGGCTAGCATGTTGACAAGCCCCTGAGACTGCGAGTTTTTCGAGTACTAGGCGGCAGTCATATAGTTCTACCGCATCGGTTGCTGATAGCGTGGTGACCTGTAGGCCATTGGTATCGGCTATGACTAGCCCTTCTTTTTGGAGCTGGCGCAGGGCTTCTCGTAGCGGTGTGCGGCTAACGTTTAACCACTCTGTAAGCTGAGTTTCGATCAAACGGCTCCCTGGGGCAAACTCACCGGTTAAAATCCCTGTGCGCAAGGCACTATAAACCTGCTCGTAAAGAGATTTGCGGCGCTGAACAAGCGGGCGAGAAGATAAAATCGATGGCGTTACAGGCATTATGTAAGATGGCGAAAATACAGTATGTAGCGTTGGTCGCTTGGCTGAGGTAGGACGCCTCTATATCTTACTGGGATATACCGTCATGCAACATTTATTAGTCGCCTCTCTAGAGTGTCTTTTGGGCTGCTGGACGGGTTTGCTCTATTGGGTGCCAAACATGCGATCGCCCGCATCGCCTAATCCTGGCAAAATGTAGCCGTGCTGATCGAGTTTGTCATCAATAGCGGCGGTAAAAATTGGCACATCAGGATGTTCAGCATGGAAGCTGGCAATGCCTTCAGGCGCAGCCAATAGACAAACAAACTTAATGGACAAAGGCTGGGTCTCTTTGAGCCGATGCACAGCCGCTATTGCTGAATTACCCGTCGCTATCATCGGATCGACAATGAGCATCTCCCGCTCATGCACATCATGGGGCACCTTAAAGTAATACTCCACCGGCACGAGCGTCCGTGGATCGCGGTAAAGGCCGATATGCCCTACTCTAGCCGAAGGAATGAGTTTCAATATACCGTCTAAAATGCCTTGACCTGCCCGCATAATCGAAATCAGCACCAGCTTTTTCCCTGCTAGCATCGGTGCATCCATGCGAGCCAAAGGGGTTTCAATCGAGACACTCTCCAAAGGCAGTTCGCGAGTCACCTCGTAGGCCAGCAGCATACTAATCTCTTCTAAAAGCTGACGAAACTTGGCGGTGCTAGTATCTTTTTGCCGCATCAGGCTCAGCTTATGCTGAATCAAAGGATGCTCAATTAGGGTTGTAGAATGGTTCACAGTGCGTCTCACAGCTTAAAGTACTTGGCGTTGATATAGCTTGTGCCGGATGCATCCTTACTTTGCCATCGTTTCAAAAAACGGTACCGTCGCTTTGCAGTGTAATCGGCGGTGCGCCCGTAGGCCGGAGTTGTTTGGCGATTCGTCGTCCGGCTGCCCAGGTGCCGCCTTCTAATACTTTTATGAGGGGCAGGTCTGCGGGCGATAGGTTGAGTCTTTGGCGGACGCGATCGCCGATTAAATCGAGCATGACAATCGTGAGTGCCCGCCACTCTACTACTACAGATGAGCTAGGCCGGTGCGCTTGATCTGTGACGGCAGAATGCTTGGGCACCAGCAGGCCCAGATCAACACATAGCCCCCCATTGCGATATTCGGCTAGGCCGGTCAGCGCATCCAGATTGGTGACGTGCACCCCTGCGATCGCCAATGGCTCAACCAATGAATAGGTCAGCCATTGGGAGAGTTTGTGAAAGGGCACCAGATTGCTGCCCGTTGTCGTTCTTGGTAGGCTCGGATGGGGCCAAACATCACCTAGGTTGGTGTGGGCGATGGCAATTCGACCAGGCCAGATTGAACCAAAACTTTGCAACACTTCGCTGAGTAATGTTCCGGCGTCTATGGTGGCCTGCTGTTTTATAGTGGCCTGCTGAATAATCGCTTTTTTTGTCCAATAATCCAGTAGATTGCTTGGTCTTGCTGGGGTTTGGCCAAAGCGATCGCCTTGATTAGCCAAGGTTTTGCCGAGCTGTTGCAGCAGCGCCAAACGCCCTCGAAGGCCGACGAGCGGATTTTGGTCTGTAACCTGAAAGGCTTTGGCCAATGCCTCTAGGCTTAGTTGTTGAAGTTTGACGGCATCCACTTGATAGGGCGATGTTGTCGCCGCCGATGAAAACAATCCTTGTTCAAAAGCGCGCAGACTAGCAACAGCAAGCCCTTCTGAACGACCTAAGGTTTGTTGTGGTTGCCCCTTCTTGGCAGTATCGACATAGCGCCATTGGCTCCCTGCGCCTGCATCGAGCAGAACGCTGACAATGGCCAGATCGATCTGGGCGCGCGCTAGCATGGCAGGCGTATGGGATAAAGCCTGGTGTAGTTTGGCTAAACGCGGTACACCGCCGACTTCAAAGTGACGCCACCGACTGTGAAAGGGCACTACAAAATCAGGATAAGCCTGTTGGGTGGTTTCTACGACATAGGCGGCGACGTGATCAAGTTGGCCCAGATTACAGCAGAAATGCTCAAGCTGATTGGCTTGCGCGAGTTGAAAGAGCTGATTGGCGCGATCGCGAATCGCCTTTGGCTGCTGTAAGTAGGCGATGGCCGATTGGTCTGTGAGCTGGTCTGTGAACTGGTCTGTGATCTGGTCTGTGATCTGGTCTGTGAGCTGGGCATCAGATGGTGGGGTAAGCGTCATGCTAGTTCTGTGGTGGGTTTTGCGGCTCTCTCTCCATACGTCCGACCAATCGTTTGGCTCAAATCGTGTTCATCAGGTACCTCTCCTTCGGTAAAGTAGCCTGCTGCTTTTTTGGCCTTGATCTCTACTTGCGCATCTGCCGGAATCAGCGCTTCTGGAATCGAGATACGCTCGACAATCTCAATGCCCGATTGCACCACCGCGTCATATTTCAAATTGCTCATCGAAACAAACTGATCAATGCGGGTCATGCCTAGCCAGTGCATGACATCCGGCATTAATTCTTGAAAGCGCATATCTTGTACGCCTGCTACACATTCGGTGCGGGTAAAGTAGGTATCGGCGCGATCGCCGCCTGTCTGTCGTTTGCGGGCGTTGTACACCAAAAACTTCGTCACCTCGCCTAGGGCTCGGCCTTCTTTACGGGCATAGATAATCACTCCGGCGCCGCCCGCTTGGGCCGTTTTGACCGCCACTTCAATGCCGTGGACTAAGTAGGGACGACAGGTGCAAATATCTGAGCCAAACACATCAGAACCATTGCACTCATCGTGAATGCGAACCGCTAGGGGACGGTTGGGATCGGCGATCGCCCCGACCTCACCCAAAATGTAAACTGTCAGTCCCCCAATCGGCGGCAAAAACACCTGCAAATCTGGCCGAGTCACTAATTCTGGAAACATCCCCCCGGTTTGCTCAAACAAAGTGCGCCGCAGGTCACTTTCTTTTACCCCGAAGCGTTGAGCAATGCCTGGTAAATACCACACTGGCTCCACTGCGGCCTTGGTGACCACTAGCTCACCGCTGGCGTTCATAATCTTGCCATCTACCGCTAACCGGCCTTGGGCAATTGCTTCTTGGAGTTCTGGAATATTGATATGGGCTTTGGTAATGGCAATCGACGGGCGAATGTCGTAGCCTTTCCCCCTGAGGTCTGCAAACAGATTGTGATCCAGCGTGCCAAACGGATCGAGTGAGATAATTTTGTCAGGTATGCCCCAACTTGGGTGGGGGCCAATTGAAACGGTGGGTGCCGTATTGGTCAAATCAGCTCGATGGTCGCGCTCTAGGCTGCCACTGGCGATCGCTAATGCCCGGTAGACCGCATAGCCGCCCGAATGGGTGCCGATGGCATTGCGGTGGCCTCGATTGCCTAATGTGGCAATCACTGGCCCCCGTTCAATAGGGTTGGGATGCCCCCACTGAATGGCTAAGGGCTGTTCGCCAAAATTGCCGGGATGAGAGGTTAAGACAATATGCTTATGACTGGGTTTCTGGTTGGCTTGAGAGCTGGCTTGAGGGCTGGCTTGAGAGCTGGCTTGAGAGCTGGCTTTGGAGCTGGGCAACGGCGCTGATGTCATCGGGAAACCTCTTATGTCAACGAACCCTCAAATTAACCTATTGGCGTGTCCGTAGACTGTAGTAGAAATAGCAGTGATGCAAATCAACGGGGTTTGAACCCTTCAATAGGACTTTGCTGCTGGGTTGAGTGTTCAGCGGGAGCCCAATAGATCTTAACAATGCTGTCGAGCGGCCATCTAGCAACGATTGACTGTAGGCAGCCTCTCAAGAGACTACACCGTATCGTTATAGTTGTTTTATCCCCATTGGTTATCCTCAATTGGCAATGAGTGTTTTACCATGACGCATTTGGTTCCGGCTCATCCAGATTCTGAACAAACAACGCCGACCTCTGGTGCAGCTTCTCGCATGTTTGATTTAAAGCAGAAGCTGCCTATCTTCTTACCGTTGGGATTGCTGATGATCGCAGCAGGCTTAGGTGTTCGGTACTGGCTGAGCCGTCCTGATCACAGTGCCATGGAGTTGAGTGGGCGAATCGAGAGCTATGAGAGTGATTTGGCAGCTACGGTCGGTGGACGGATTGAATCGATTGCTGTGCGTGAAGGAGATAGGGTGAGTGCTAATCAGGTGGTTGCTAGGCTAGATGATCAGTCTCTAAACGCTCGGTTAGATGCTGCTCAAGCAAGGGTCAATGCGGCTCAGCAAAAGGTAACCCAAGCCGCCCTGCAAATTGATGTAGCCAATACTCAGGTCCAAGAGGCGCGCTTTACTTTAGAACAATCTCAAGGAGAAAGTGCCGGACGTATCAGCCAATCTGAGGCCAATGTTGCTACGGCCCAAGCTCAGCTCTCGGCTGCCCAAGCCCAAGTGCAGCAGGCCGAATCTGCGTTGACACTGGCTAGGGCTGATCGCGATCGCTTCTCCACATTAGTCAGCCAAGGTGCCATTTCTCAACAACAGTTTGACCAAAGCCAAACTCGCTTTAAAACGGCTCAAGATACCCTACTGGCCCAACAGGCCGCCGTGGACGCGGCCCAACAGCAGGTGGCTGCAGCTCAAGGCGCTTTAACCCAATCTCGCACCACTCAGTTCAATCCCGACATTCGCACCACCCAAGTGAATCGTAACCAAACGCAGCAGGCCCAGGCCCAGACTCAGTTAGCGGTCGCTGAAGCAGAACTTGCCCAGGCCCGAGCGGCTCAGCGCGAAATCGAAGCCCAGATCAACGATTTAGCGATCAAAAGTCCGATTGATGGAGTGGTGCTCAGCCGCAGCGCTGAACCGGGCGAAGTGGTTGCAGCAGGTACAACGCTGCTGACGGTTGTGAACTTAGCGGATGTGTACTTAAGAGGCTACGTGCCTGAAGGTGAAATTGGCGCACTCAGCGTTGGCCAAGCGGCCCGAGTATTTTTAGATTCTGCGCCTGATCGACCGCTCGCCGCTAGAGTGACAGCGATCGACACAGAGGCATCTTTTACCCCGGAAAATATTTACTTTCAAGCAGATCGAGTGACTCAGGTATTTGGCTTAAAACTGGCAATTGACAATCCCCAGGGCTTTGCCAAACCAGGGATGCCCGCAGAGGGTGAAATTTTGTTGGAAACAGCGGAGTCGGTGCCATGACGACACCGATTGTCCCGACAGCCGAGATGACTGCGGCCTATGGCGCGATCGCGCCTGCCGTTGAGCGTGTGGCTCAGCCTGCTATTACCCTACGGCATTTGCGCAAAAGCTACGGCAGCCTAGAAGCGCTCAAAGGCATTAGCTTTAGCGTGAATCGAGGTGAGATTTTTGGGCTGATTGGGCCGGATGGCGCGGGGAAAACAACTACATTTGGGATTTTGGCGGGGGTGATGGCGCGCACCTCAGGAGAAGTGTTGGTGTTGGGCAGGCAGCCGCGGCAGGCGAGGCTGAAGTTGGGCTATCTCACCCAAAAGTTTTCGCTGTATGCCGACTTGAGTGTGGGCGAAAATATGCGCTATAGCGCTGGGCTGAGACAGGTGCCCGAAAAAGTCTTTGCCGCGCAATCTGAGCGATTGCTAAAACGGGTCGATTTACACCGCTTCAGCGACAGATTGGCCAGTCAGCTTTCGGGTGGGATGAAGCAAAAGCTGTCGCTGTGTTGCGCCCTTGTGGCCCAGCCTGAGGTGCTGCTGTTGGATGAGCCAACTACAGGCGTAGATCCGGTGTCGCGCAGAGAGTTTTGGGATTTGCTCGCTACTGTTGCAGCAGAAGGTGTCACGGTAGTGGCTGCTACCCCTTATTTAGACGAGGCGGAGCGCTGTAGCCGCATTGCCTTAATTTATGCAGGAGATATTCAGCAGGTGGGCACGCTCAATGAGCTGCGCAAAAGTTTAGCCTTCAGCCGCATTGAAGTTAGAGCCCATCCCCTGATTCAAGCTGAGATGGCCCTGAGACAGGCGACAGAGGCGACAGAAGCGACAGAGGCGACAGAGGCGACAGAAGCGACAACAGAGAAGGCTGTAAGTCAGACGTATGGGGCCAATCATCAGGGGATTGAGCAGGGGTTGAGCAGGGGATTGAGCAGGGGATTGAGCAGGGGATTGCTCCCATAGTCGATACGATTGTCGATATTCAAACCTTTGGCGATCGCCTAGATGTGATGGTGCGCGATGTTGACAAAGGCCAGCAACAGATTCAATCGATTTTGGCCCAGCATCAGGTGTCGCTGCAAAGTCTGCGCCGGGATGAGGCTACGCTGGAAAATGTCTTTGTCAATCGGTTGCGGCAGCAAGGTTCTGATCCGCCTTATCTAAAGTTTCCCTGTTATCGGACGGGGCAAGAGAAAGGCAAAACGGCGATCGCTACCCAAAAACTGCAAAAGACCTTTGGAGACTTTTGGGCGGTGAAAGATCTCGATATCACCGTTGGCTATGGCGATATTTTTGGTTTGTTGGGGGCCAATGGGGCCGGGAAAACCACGGCGATTAAAATGATGTGCGGCTTGCTATCAGCCAGCGGCGGCACGATTGAGCTAGCCGGAGAAACCCGTCAGCTCAATCGCGCTGAGGTGCGATCGCGCATTGGCTACATGAGCCAAAAGTTTACCCTTTACGACGATCTCACTATTCTGCAAAACTTAGACTTCTATTGCGGTGTCTATGGGGTGCCTCGTCGGCTGCGCCGCGAAAAAATTGACTGGGTGCTTGAAACCTGTGGTCTGATTGGACGCGAGCAGACCCTGACCGGCAGTCTGCCGGGCGGATGGAAACAGCGGGTAGCGTTTGGTGCTTGCGTGATGCACGAACCCGATATTTTGTTTTTAGATGAACCGACCTCTGGAGTCGATCCGCTGGCAAGGCGGCAGTTTTGGCGGCTGATTCGAGACTTTGCCGAGCGCGGCACGGCTATTTTGGTCACCACCCACTACCTCGAAGAAGCCGAAAACTGTCATGACATGGCCCTGATGGTCGCTGGCCAGATTGTGGCCAAAGGCTCACCTAGCGAGATTAAAAGCAGCCAGCCCGGACAGCTCATTGAGCTGATTGCAGCGCCCAATCAGGCGGCTTCAAACTTACTCAAATCGCGGCTTGAAGCTTGGCGGGTGTCGATTTTTGGCGATCGCATTCACCTGGTGCTAGATCAGCCTGAGAGCGAGCTACCCCAGGTGCAGCAGTGGCTTCAGGCCGAAAACATTGGTGTGATCTCGACACGGCCTATTCCTTTTTCGCTAGAAGATGCGTTTATCGGCATCGTTCAACGGGCCGACCAACGGGCCGACCAGACATGAACAGAATCTTCTCTCAGTGTATTAAAGAGCTGAATCAATTTAGGCGCGATCGCCTTACCGTTGCCCTTGCCTTTTTGCTGCCCCTCGCTGTTCTTATGATCTATGGCTTTGCCATCCGCTTAGAAGCGAAAAACATTCCCCTTAGCATTCAAGACTTTGACAACAGTTATTTGAGCCGTACCTATGTCGAGCGTCTTTTGCCACCAACCAATTTGAGCCTGCCCGACTGATCAATGGCGATCCAACTGCGGCTATCGATCGGGGCACGGCTAAGGCCACTGTGATTATTCCGCCCAACTTCGAGCGCCGTTTAAAGTCTCGTCAGCCTGTCACTCTGCAGGCTTTAGTCGATGGTACCGATGTCACAACGCCCGCATTATTCAGGCGAGCTTGCGGGCTACTACTCAGTTTTTTATCCGTAGTGTCAATCTTATGCCTCCTGGCGCAGGCTTTGGGGTTAATGGCCAGATCAATGCGAATGTTCGCCTGTGGTTCAACCCCGGCAGGCAGGAATCGCTTTATATTGTGCCGGGAATTTTTGGCGTCATTCTTTGGGTTTTTCCTTCCATGCTTTCTGGGATTGCCCTAGTCAAAGAAAAAGAAGAAGGCACTGTCGCCCAAGTCTATTCGTCTGATTTGTCTTCTACGGAATGGCTGCTGGGTAAAGAACTGGCCTATTTGCTGATTGGCCTAGGAGAGGCGCTGATTGTGATGACGGTGGCCATGGTGCTATTTGGTTTACGGTTTCGCGGTGATCCGAGCACCCTGCTGGTGGGCACGGTGGTGTATTTGGCTGCTAGTGTGGCCTTTGGGCTGTTGGTTGGGGCGCAAGCAAGCAATCAAACCGGGGCTGTTCAGGGGACTGCGATCGCTGGTTTTTTGACCGCATTGCTTCTGTCAGGCTTTATCTACCGCATTGATAATATTCCTTTCCCGCTGTCGCTGATTTCCAACGTCATTCCGGCTCGCTATTTTATTGAAATTACTCGCGATACTTTTGTTCGCGGTACCGGTTGGGTCGGCGTTTGGTATGCCCCTGTGATGATTGCGCTAATCGGACTTCTGTGCTTTTGGCGGGCTAGTAAAGTTCTCAAACGAATGCAGTTTTCGACTTGATCTGCTCTGTGTCCTTAGCTTATGTCTTTCCTTGATGCTCGACTGTGGCCGTTAATTCTCAAAGAGATTCGCCAAATCCTCAAAAATAAACAGATTATTTTTTTGCTGTTGTTTCCCCCGACAGTACAACTTTTGGTGTTTGGCCTTGCCCTAAATCCTGACGTTAACAACCTTAGCCTAGGCGTTGTTGACTACAGCAACAGCGCTAGCAGTCGAGACTTTGTGGCCACGCTAGTAGCCAATGACGCGTTTAACTTGGCCACTTATCAAAGCCGTGAGGCCGATTTGGCTCAGCAGGTGCGCCAGGGGAAAATTTCCACAGGTTTGGTCATTCCTGCTGATTTTGATAGGCAAATTGCTGCCGGAAAAGCTGTTGATGTGCAGGTGCTAATCGATGGGGTCGATGCAAATACCGCTGGTATTGCCAGCGGATACATTAAACAAATTATCAATCGTTACAGCCAAAGCCTGCAAGCTCCTCAGCTTACATTGCCTGTACAAACTGCTGTGAGCTTTTTGTACAATCCTGGGCTCTTGAGTAGCTGGTTTTTTGTGCCGGGGGTGATTGGGGTGGTGATTACGCTAACAGGCTCATTGGTGTCGTCATCGACTGTGATTCGAGAAAAAGATGTTGGCACTTTAGAGCAGCTTTTAATGACGCCTGCGGCAGGCTGGGAAATTTTGATGGCTAAAATTGCCCCGTTGTTTGTGCTGTTGATGGGCGATGTGCTATTGGCTTCAGCGATTGGGCGATTGGTTTTTAATTTGCCGTTTCGGGGCAGTTACTGGTTGTTTTTGGCACTGTCGGGCATTTATGTCTTTGTTTGCATTGGCATTGGGATTTTGCTGGCTACTGTATCGAAAAATCAGCAGCAGGTGATTTTGACGTCGTTCTTTTTTAATGTGCCGTTGATTCAGCTTTCCGGTGCGATCGCCCCGATTGAAAGTATGCCAGCGTTCTTCCGTGCCCTGTCATTTTTTGACCCGCTGCGCCACTATGTCACCATCGCTCGCGCCCTCATTCTCAAAGGCGTCGGCATTGGCCCACTGCTGCCAGAAATTGCCGCTCTGCTGATATTTGCCATTTTGCTATTGGCCATTAGCATTCACCAGTTTCGAGCCCAGCTCCACTAGTAACGCTACTGCCCCAGCAAGCTGACAGACAGCGCACTAAACATATAGCTTCCGTAATATAGCTTCGATGTTCACACACAGAGCATCGAGGTGGACAATCGGATAGACTTCGTCGAGCGGTACGACCCCGCGTCGCCTAGCTGTGCGCTGAATCGCTATTGCAGCGGCTCGTGCCAGAGACCGCCGAAGTCTTGGCAGCGCCAGCCCACTCCTGGTGTGGACGGCGCGTGAAAGGCTTTGATGGCACTACTTGTTTCTGGCGCAGATATTATAATTGACAGAATGGTTTCTCACATCCCTAATATGGACACACCGTTTATCCCAGGGCAATTGACGAAGAACTCGAAGAACTCGGGGAGAAAGTTGAGTATGAAGTGAGACGCTGCGTAGACAATCCGATTGAACAAAGTCTAGTCCTTCTTTCAAGCTGGTTAATCGAAGAAAAGAAAAGAGAGCGATTGGGGATGCGAGATTAATTTGCATCACTAAAGGCAACTGTGGAGTATATGCGAGTATGACTGAACGTATAGAGCCGTATATTGTAACCAGGCAAGATAGCAAAACTGGACAAACTGAGATCTATGCTGGAGATCGTCGTTATGCAAAGCATGAAATTTCAGCAAGTGATCGTAAAATTTTTGAACTTTATAAGTTATCTGTACAGTATGAGTATTCGAATCAACCAGACAAGGCGTTGGAGTGCATAGTATTAGCTTGTGAATCTGCACAAACCATTCAGTCGAGAAGTGCTTATGCAGTTCTGGTTGGCCGACTTATTACCTTTCAACAGTTTGATCAACTTCCGGCGTTGGTTCATCTTGGGCAAAAGTTAAAGGATGATTGGACGCTAGCTTTGATTGCCCCCATTCTTGCCAGACTAGGGCAAGTTGATCAAGCAATTTCCCTAGTTCACGATCCTGATTTAGGGGAGCATCTTGCAAATACAAAAATTATTGCCCTTGCCAAAATAGCGGTTGAGATTGCTAATCAAAATGATTCCCAAAAAGCCTATCAATTAATTACACAAAGTCTCCAAGTGGCTCGATCCGTTAGGCATAGTAAAAATACAGTTCTCGCTGAGATCGCTGTACAGGCTGCTCATGCCGGGTTCTATGAGTATGCACTTGAAATTGCACAGGAGGTTATTCCTGCTGTCCGTCAAACGGCTACTTTAGCTAAAATAGAAACGATAAATTTTCGATCTCAATCTAACAGTTAATCTAAAAGTATTTTTACATAACATGCTTTTACATAACATGCTTAAGTTATTATGATTGAATTTGTTTTAGATATTATTGGTGATTTGAGTATCGCTATCACTAGATATAAAACTAGCAATGATATAAGCCAAGATATAAGCCAAGATATTCGCGCCTTCATATCTTTCTATGACTCAATTAAAGAAATTGAATTTAAGTCGGAACAATTAATAAAATCTGTGGAAGACTATGTGAACTCATACCCTGAAAAGTCTGATTTTTCATCTTCAAGGACATTAAGTAGATCTTTTGCGTCGTCAATCTACGATTTAGTTTAAAAAATTTGAAAATTTGGATTTCAGATACTTTGACAAGCCTTTTGAACTTGTTTAAAACGAGAACTGGTTGAAAGTTATGTTATTTACTGGCTATTACGACCCGTACTTTTCAGGAGTCTGATTGAAATTTCTGCTCCTGATATTTGTTTTGATAAATCGCTGCCTGATAGGGAGCAACGTTATTTTTTTAGAGTTCTGGATTATAAAAAATATAACTATTCTGTAGAAGAAGTCCAGAAACAATGGAAAGCTCTACTCGCTTATTGCGGAATTCCTGATATCCTACGGATCAGTAGCTCTTTCCCAAAGTTTTCAGACTCTATGGACAAATGGATGAGTGAAGCACGAACATACGATTCATATCAACATCAAACTTCAACTGTTCGTGCTTCACTATTTCGTAGAAATGACGTTCAAATTAATGAATCTTTGCTTCGCTCGATGTTTGGTTTTAAGATTCTTTCCTTTACTGATGTTGATGAACTTAAAGATCAGATCCAAAGAGACCGGGCAAGTTTACAAAGATTATGTAGAAGTAGAGGTGATCTAGAAGAGTTTTTGACAAATCATTTTTCAATGTCAGATTTTTTCTAAATACTACGCTTTGCAACGCACTCAATTGTATGACTGATCATTTGAGCGATCGCTGTCCAAGCATTGTATGCAGCGAACAGGTTTACACGTGCTAGCGATGTTTCTTCGATATCTGCGGATATCTGCGGACAATGATGTCAAGGTCTTCGATAACGAAAACTTGAGGTTAGAAAATTAATTGAGAGGTAGTAAGCTGGCTGACTGACAAAAGTCTGTTCATTCAGGATAGGCCAACGTCTTAGCCGTAAATTCGAGGAGAAACCGTTCTTCGAGATATTTGAGAGAGGGCACCACCGGGTCAATATGGAATTTGAACCTACGGCGGAACTGGCGATGACCATCTCTACGGCGGTTTCCGTCCCCTTGCGGGGTAATGGAATTTGAACACGCTGACATCGTTGTTAACGCTACGATTGAAAAGGTTTCCGTCCCCTTGTATGTTTAGAGGTGTGAGCGGTAGACCCAAATCCCCTGGAACGGAGAGGTGCCGAGACAACGAATCAGAGTGGAAGTGTGGACATCTTCTCAAGTACGCTAAGCGTAGGAGCGTCCAGACCCAATCCCCTTGTTCGTGAGCACTTGTCATAGTTCGACCGTAAGCTTGGTCGCCGCTCTTATTCAAGCCACTGAGAACTCGAAAAATCGCCAGGTCCACCCCAGTGAGACCGAATCACGCAAGAATGAGTGCAGTACTTGAATAGCCCAACAGTAGCACAAAAGTGGAGTCTCATCATGACAACAAAAGCAACGTCTCCCACTAATTGGGTTGGCATTGACGTTTGTAAAGCGAAACTAGATGTTTACATTCTTAGTGATGCAACGTATCGAGTCTTTGAAAATACCGAAGATGGCATTGCTGAGCTGGTTACGTGGCTGCAATCGTATGCAAATGTCGGTGTCGTTTGTGAAGCGACAGGTGGCTACGAAGCCGAGATGGCCAGAGCTCTATACGCAGCCGGTATGCATGTGAGCGTGGTCAATCCGCGACCGGTACGAGACCTAGCCAGAGCGCTGAGTAAACTAGCCAAGACAGACCCGATAGACGCTTAT
>JAAUPS010000363.1 GCA_012033015.1 Phormidesmis sp. RL_2_1 | reverse complement strand
GCGACATCATCCTTGGTAAGCGCTTTGGCAAGCTCACCAACTACCTGATGATCGACATCGATATCAATAGTCCTTTCCATCCTCGGAACGGTGGCATCGAGCAAATTCTCGCGGCGATGGAATCCCTCGGCCTTTGCCGGTTCCTACTGATACGCTCTAGCACCTCTGGGGGCATCCACATCTACTTCCCCTTGGCGGAGCCGGTCAGCTCCTGGGCGATCGCTTGCGCCGCTCATGCGGCCCTCACTGCCGCTGGCATCACCATCGCCGGAGGCATCTGCGAACTGTTTCCCAATAAGAAGGCGTTCAACGCTGAACACAACGGTCATCGCCTACCGCTGCAAGACGGCTCTTTCATCCTGGATAATGACTTTCAATGTATCGGCAACAGTAAGACCGCTTTCTTACGTCAGTGGCAGCTCTGCGCGGCTAACCAGGGCGATCAGCAACTGGGTGAAGCACGCCTAGAGAAACCTAAACCCGTACCCAAGCCGGTCTCACTCGGCGCACTCCCGCCCATTGCTTGGTCTGACAAGGGCCAATCCAATGACATCATGCGCCAGCTCGTTAACTATGGCGATGCTGTGATGGGGCACAAAACCATTCCATCGCTGAGTGATTGGATTATGGCGATCGCGCCTCAGCTTCCCGGCTTTCACCAGTTTGCTAGTGCGGAGTCACGCAATGACTTAACCCGGCGTAACTGGGCGTATCGATGGGCCAAGAGTCACTTCAAGGCCGGTCGCCTCTATGCGGCGCAGTCTAGCGCTAACCACAACGCTACGGTCGCGGCTGAGGCGTTAGAACGGCTATTAATTGCCTTAGAAAAGCTCGTTGTCGTCGGTGAACTCGGGATTAAGAAGCTCTGGCATTTGCTGTCTGATATCTCTAAAGAACTGTTCGGGGTGGGGTTTGGCTGGAAGCTTTTTCAGAAGCATCGAGTGCTCATTTTGGAGAAGGTAGGTAGTTCTCGTAACGTTGGCCTCTCTAACGGAAGTGGAGAGGGTAAAAAACTTTTTTCTCCAGAGGTGGTTACACCAGGAATTCCTGAAGCTGAGAAGGGGGCTAAAAAGCATCTACCAGAGTTATCAACAGCTAGGTGGGTGACCCCTATAAAAAACGCGGGTTTGAGTGCGTCTACCCCCCCTTTCAGACAGGCAGAGTTTAGGGGGTAGTGATGGAGCTGAATTAGCGATGGGCACCGCTGTTTTCTTCCAGCAGCCTGGAAGTGCCGTAGGGAGGGTCGAAACGCGGGTGACGGGTAGGACAACTCAACCGGATGGAACGGTACTCTATCGGCTGGAGAAAGGCTCTGAGGGCCAGACTTTGATGGTCGAACGCAGTTGCCTGACGGTGGTGGCAGATGAGGCGCACTCATCCAGGCAAGCAGGCGTTATCAGGGCGACGGCGGTACAGTTGCTGCAAGTGCTGGGTAAGGCTTGTCCATTCGTTGGGCCTGGGCTTTGGCCAGTGAAGCGCGATGAGGTGACTGCTGAGGTTTGGAACTCTTTGAAACGGCTTATTGAATCGGAGGAAGTCGCTGGCGAAATGAGTATAGTCTGGGATAACAAAGAGCGCGGATAACGTTATCCACACAATCAAAACTAGGTAGCTAAACCAGAAAGCACAGCAGATATGAACGGATGTATAGGGAGATAAGAGCTTGTGTCAGTAGTTATCGCACTTTTCAATCAAGCAGGCGGCGTCGGCAAAAGTACGCTGACTGTCAACATTGGCTATCACTTGGCAGATCTTGGAAGTAGAGTTCTGCTAATTGATATGGATCCGCAGGCATCCTTGACTATATTTATGGGTCTAGAGCCTTCAGATCTAGAGCAGACAGTCTATGACGCATTGATGAACGAAGATCCTCTGCCAGTTCGCAAGGATCTTCACAATATGGATTTAGCTCCCTCTAACCTCAATCTTTGCCTTGCTGAACAAGAATTAGTCACGGCTGATATGCGTGACACCCGATTAAAAGAGGCGCTAAGCCCACTACAGGGCGATTATGATTTCATTTTGATTGACTGTCCGCCTAGTCTGGGGTTGCTCAGTTATGTAAGCCTGGTTGCAGCAACGCATATTCTTATTCCAATTCAAACAGAATATAAAGCCCTAAGGGGAACTGAACTCCTAATTCAGACGGTTGGGCGAGTAAAACGTCGAGCGAACAAAGGGATTAGCATCGCTGGCGTCATTCCTACTATGCATAACGCTCGCACCGTTCAGGGCGATGCCAGTTTGCAAGCAATTCAAGAACAGCTTTCTCAGGTCGGAAAGGTTTTTGATACGGTGCCACGCGCCACTGACTTTGCAAATGCATCGCAGGCACATAAACCGCTAGCTCTCTTTTCTCCCAAACACCCTGCGGTTGAAATCCTTCAAAATATTGCAAAGGAGTTGAAGACCCTTTAATGCCTTCTAAGAAAAAGCAGATTACTCCTCACAAGTTCAAGGGCATAGATGATTTCCTCAACGGCCAGTCCGCTAGCGATGCTGTCGCTGAGTCAGTTTCTATTGATCAAATAGTCTTGCCAGCGAACCAACCCCGTCGCTATTTTGACGAAAAGGCGATGCAGGAGCTGACAGCTTCCGTGCGCCAGCATGGAATTTTACAGCCCTTGCTTGTTCGATCTGTAGAAGGCGATCGCTACGAGCTAGTGGCTGGAGAGCGGCGTTATCGGGCGGCTAAAGCAACCGAGATGGAAACCATTCCCGTCATTATCAAAAAAATGTCAGATGACGATGCCACCGAAATCGCTATCTTAGAAAACCTTCAGCGTCAGGATCTAAACCCTATTGAGGAAACAGAAGCAATTCTGGATCTAATTTCCAAGAGGCTCAGTCAGTCACAGGCAACCGTTATTTCACTCCTTAACCGAGCCTCTCACGCTGGGTTAAAAAGCGCGGATAACGTTATCCACACCTCTGAATGGAAAATTATTGAGTCTGTGTTTGAAATCGTCGGGAGGTTCACGCCTGAGAGCTTTCGGTCTAATCGGTTACCACTTCTCAAGCTTCCGATCGATGTTCTTGAAGAACTCAGAACCGGATCTATTCAGTACACGAAGGCTCGAGAAGTCGCAAAGATTCAGGATTCAGAAGCTAGACAGAGCCTACTCAGAGAGGTCATTGCTAGCAATATGCCTTTGCGCGAAATCAGAGATCACATCAAGGAATCTAAATCAACAGCATCCTCTCCATCGGCAAAGAAAGAGTCTGCTCCGTCAGACCTGTTTATCAAGCGCATAGCAAGCATTCAGGTCAAGGCGAAACAATCCAATATTTGGAGTAACAAAAGCCGCACTGAAAAGGTTAAGTCACTTTTGGCTGAGCTAGAAGCCCTTATTGATGCGGAGTAACAAAGATGGATGAGTCTCTTGCTTTCAATGGGTTGGTTAACGAAGTTCGTCAGCTCATCGACGACACTAAGCAGAAAGTTGCGATCGCGGTTAACGCAGAGCTGACGCTCCTGTACTGGCATGTTGGTAGATGTATTCAAGCTGAACTTCTAAAGGGTCAGCGAGCTGAGTACGGGAAGCAGGTAATTAAAACCCTTTCTGAACAGCTCACTCAGCTCTATGGACGTGGATGGGGTACAAGGCATCTATGGAATTGCCTTCGTTTCACTGAGCAGTTTCCTGACTTAGCAATTGTGAATACGGTGTGTGCACAATTGAGCTGGTCTCATCTGCGACTGCTAAGTTCGATGGATGACACATTAAAGCGCGACTTCTACATTGAGATCGCGCAGCTTGAGAGATGGAGCTTTCGCCAGTTAAAAGAGCGGATCAACTCGATGTTGTATGAACGCACGGCCATATCTCGCAAACCTGATGACACAATCCGGCAAGACCTTGCTCAGCTACGTAACGAGCAGGAAGTTTCGCCTGACCTTTTACTTCGCGACCCATACATTCTAGATTTCCTGAATATCAGCGATCGCTACACCGAAAGCGATCTTGAAGATGCCATCTTAAGAGACATTGAAAAGTTCCTCATAGAGATGGGTGCAGGGTTCACTTTTGTTAGCCGTCAGAAACGTTTGCAGATTGACGATGACGACTTCTACATAGACTTATTACTGTTCAACCGCAAGCTCAAACGACTGGTTGCTATCGACCTCAAGTTAGGAAACTTCCGCCCTGAGTATAAGGGCCAAATGGAACTTTATCTACGCTGGCTTCAGAAGCATGATAGGGAGCCTGACGAACTGCCACCGATTGGCATCATCTTGTGCGCAGGTAAAAAGCAAGAGCAGATCGAGCTGCTGGAATTGGATCGCAGCGGTATCCACGTTGCTGAGTATCTGACCGTCTTGCCGCCGAAGGAGGTTCTACAGTCAAAACTGCATGGGGCGATCGCATCATGCACGCCGTC
>JAAUPS010000143.1 GCA_012033015.1 Phormidesmis sp. RL_2_1 | reverse complement strand
CGCCGTACGACGACGCTAAGGAATGCGCACCGCTGCTCGTCGAGTTAGCTGCTGCTCGTCAAGGCTTCCAGCGATTACTATTGTCCTAACTAACTCGACAGAAGCTATAGCAGCAGTTTGCGCGCTTTGATGCCATTTATGCAGCGGTAAATGCAAGTGCTACACCATTCATACAGTAGCGCTTGCCAGTAGGGGGCGGCCCGTCATCAAACACATGGCCCAAATGTCCGCCACAGCGACGGCAATGAACTTCGGTGCGCACCATAAATAGGGAGTGGTCAATAGAGGTTGCGATTGCATTGTCAAGCGGGGCGTAAAAGCTAGGCCAACCGGTGCCGCTGTCGTATTTGGTTGTAGAGGAATACAAGGGCAAGCTGCAGCCTGCGCAGCTATAGGTCCCTGCGATCGATAGCTGATCGAGGGGACTGCTGAAGGGCGGTTCGGTTTTGTTTTCTCTGAGCACACCAAATTGCATGGGTGTTAATATTTCGCGCCATTCTGCTTCTGTTTTAGTGATTTCAAAGGCATTGGTTTGAGGCTCATTTGATTTGGGCTGATTTGAAGGGCCGTTTGCAGCTACCGGTGCATTGCTTTGCCGGGGCAGGTAGCGCGATAGCGTAACTGCACCTACGAGGCTGCGCTTGCCTGTAAAAAATGACGTTTTTTCATCTTGTGTAACCTATGCTTTTTAAGCAGGCATCATGAAAAGCCTCTGCCTATAGACTAGCGCTTAACCCTGAGATTTCGCTGAGCGAGCAACAGGTGGTGGGATTTACTCTCCTATTATCTGTTGTAAAGCATCGTAATGGGCGGCAAAGTCGGCTGCAAGCTTGCTGTAAAGCGGTAGAATCTTTTGGTAGCGGCTGACATTTTTAGCAATTGGTGAGCGGGTTTTGGCGATCACAACTTTCTCTCCTACTGTGGTCAAACTCTCCCATTCTCCCAAAGCCACCAGCGCTAGCGCTGCTGCCCCGAAGGCAGAACTCTCGATAACTGTTGGAATTTCAATTTGCCGATCAAAAATATCTGCCAGCATTTGCTGCCACAGCAGTGAATGGGCAAATCCACCAGAAGCTCTTAGCGTTGTTACCTTGCCGCCTGCTTTCTCCAAGGCCGTAAAGACAGACTGTAGATTGTATAACACCCCTTCCATGACCGCCCGCACTAAGTGAGCTTGCGTGTGGCCATGGCTCAGACCAAAAAAGCTGGCACGGGCCTGGGCATTCCACAAAGGCGCTCTTTCGCCTAGCAAGTAAGGGTGAAAAATCAGTCCGTCTGAGCCAGGGGCGATGGTCTGAGCCAGGGCCGTTATCTGCTCATAGGTAGAAGCTGTGGGTTGTCTCCTTTGGTGGGGTGATTCAGTTAGCGCCATTGAATAGGGCACTAGGTGATCGCGGGCCCACTGCAAGGCAATACCGCCGTTATTGACAGCGCCGCCCATGACCCATCGTCCCTCACTTAGGGCATAACAAAATAGCTGTACTTCGGGTGCTGTGGTGGGCTGAGAGACGACTTTGCGCACGGCTCCGCTGGTGCCGAGGGTAATGGCGGCCATTTCTGGTGCGATCGCGCCTACTCCCAAGTTGGCCAGCACCCCATCGCTCGCCCCGACTACCACAGGTGTACCAACTCGCACCCCAGTTTTGTCAGCATAGGGAGACTGCATTGCCAGTGTATGGGTTGTTGGTACCAGCGCAGAAAGCTGATGGGGCTGAATACCGGCAAGGTTCATTGCCACCGTGTCCCAAGCAGATGAGCTATCAGATAAGCTGTCAGATAAGCCGCCAGATAAGCCATCAGACAAGCCAGAATGCAAACTCAATAGCCCCGTCGTCGAGGCCATAGAATAATCTATCACCCACTCACAGCACCAATGCCACAGCACATATTCTTTAATGCATACCACCCGAGCCGCTTGGCTAAATATTTCAGGTCTCTCACAACGCAACCACACCAGCTTGATCACCGGTGACATGGGGTGGACAGGAATGCCCGTACGTTCGTAAAGGCTCGAGGGTGCGGGGGGCAGATGATGTAAAAGGTTTTGGGCCTCTTGCTGACGAATTTGAGCAGCCCAGCGATCGCTGCGATTATCTGCCCAGGTAAACAATGGTGTAATCGGTTGATTGTCGCTATTTAATAGCAGCAGCGTATGCATGGCACAGCTCAACGAAAGCCCGAGTAGCTGATCAGCAGCGATCCCACGAGTGCCAATTACTGTTGCAATTGTCTGTGTTGCTGCCTGCAAAATCTCATTGGCATCTTGCTCAGCCGCACCGGGTTCTGGCGATCGCAACGCGTATCGCTGAGCGCATTGAGCTACCTGTCGCCCGTTTGTGTCAAACAGCACCGATTTTGTGCTGCTTGTCCCAATATCTACACCCACCACATATTTCATGGTTTTTATCCTATAACATCACTCTTGCTTTTGAACCATTCGGTCGGTGCGATACCGACCAGATGAAAAAGATACGACCTCAAACGATTCATAACAGGACGATGACAGGAGCCAAGCGATTCGTTACCGAACGAACAGCTTGGGGATATATAAAGCAAGATTGGTCTATTGCTCTGGCCAACGACCCCATGCACTGGGCCGTGGATGCATATCAGTTGATTTGCTGAGCAAGTTTCTGAAGATTGTCAATTCTAGGGTGCGAGCTAAATGGACTACTCCGAAATAATCCAGAATGAAGTCGAAACCTTGCTTCGACAAAGAATTGGGCTCAATTCTGAATCTATTGGGGCGCAGGCTATTTTGCGAGCGGTGAAAAAAGGGATGCGCCAGGGAAAAATGCAGGAACTTACAGACTATTTGGCCAGTTTGCGTACTTCTCCAGCCTTGTTTGATGCCTTGGTAGAATCGGTTGTCATCCCTGAAACCAGCTTTTTTCGCAATCGAGCGGCCTTCGTATTTTTACGGCAGTGGGTGGCCAATAAAGTGGCCAGTGAAGTGGCCAGTGAAGTAGCCGGTGAAGTAGCCAGTAAACCAGCTCATCGGCCCTTACGCGTGTTGAGTTTGGCTTGTTCTACTGGTGAAGAGCCCTTTTCTATTGCTATTACGCTGCTAGAAGAAGGCTTGACCTTAGATGATTTTCATATTGATGCTGTAGATATTAGTGCTTCAGCTCTGAAAAAAGCCCAAGAGGGGATTTATAGTCCTTATGCTTTTAGGCGGCAAACTTACCGTAGCGGCGATAAATATTTTGACTTGAGGGTGCCTGAAGGGGCTAATACCCATCGCAAAGGCTCGCGGATAACCCAACGCTATTTTTTGATAGATTCAGTCCGGCAGAAGGTCTCGTTTCATCAAGGGAATGTGCTAGATCCTATGCTGTTAGAAGATCATCTCCCCTACGATGTTGTTTTTTGTCGCAACTTGTTGATCTATTTTGATCAGGCTGCACGCGATCGCACCATCACATTACTTGATCGCCTACTTAAGCCTGGTGGATTGCTGTTTGTCGGCTATGCGGAAACGGAGCTAATCAATATCGCTAACTATCAGCTTGTGCCCTATCCTCAAACCTTTGCATACCAAAAGCAGTTAGTGCCGCTGGTTGGATTGGAGAAAGCGAAAACATCTTGCCTTCAGGAAGTGTAGGCTATGAAGCGTGAATTTTTCCATCAAACGTCTGGTAAAAGAATATCAATCAGGGCCTTAATGGGTCTTGCCGTGGCGACAGTTGTGATCATTTCGCTGTTGTTAGTGGGGCAACAAATCCTCACTGAGCGATCGCTGCGGCAACAGTCTATCGATATTGTTGTAATGGATATCGCTGGGCAGCAACGAATGCTCAGCCAAAAGATTGCCAAGACTGCCTATGCGTTGCGAAATGCTTATAGGGAGGCAGACTCATTCCAGAGAGCACCCAATTCTAATAGCGAGCGGGGTACTCCTCCTATGGAAGGATTTCACATTTCTACTACGAAACCTCAAAAAGATGAGCTAACCCAGGCGTTAATACTGTTTCAACAGGCCCATGTCGGTTTGCAGTCAGGTAGCGCTGAGCTGCATTTACCTGGTGGCAGCAGCCCAACTGTCGCGGCCCTATTTGCCGATGTTGAGCCGGAATATGAGGCATTGGTCGAGGCCGCTACCATTGTAGCTTCACCTTTTCAAGAGGAAAATAGCGCAGCTATTCGCACAATTTCGAAGACTGAGGAGGTTTTTTTAAAAGGAATGAGCGCTATCGTTGACCAATATGAGCAAGAAGCGATAAGTCGAGTAAACCGGCTCAAAACCGTTCAACGCCTTTTGCTATGGCTGAGTTTGTTGGTACCGCTGGCGGTCATTGCTGTGAGTTATCAGGTGATATACCGCTCCGATCACAGCGCTGTTGATAGGGTTGATTATAGGGTTCATTCTGGGGTTCATTCTGGGCTTCATTCTGGGGTTCATTCTGGGCAAGCAGAGGCGATGATGACTGGCCTCGACCATAAAGTCGCCGATGTCATTGCCCAAGTAGGCCAAACCCAGGAGATAGCGATCGCAGCAGATCAAGCGCTGCTGGCAATGGCGCTAACGAGGACGCAGATCAAGCGTACAACTGGAGATGTTGCCAAGCGGCTAGGGATTATCTGCGATCGCGCTAATAACATAGCTCAAGCCGTATTTTCCCTGACCACCATCGTTGAACAAATCAATCTTCTATCACTTAACACAGCGCCAGCCGATGAACCATGTGAATCGTCGAGGGCAGATTTTACCGATGTAACCCCAACGATGCGTCAGATCGTTCACCAAAGTGCGATCGCCAGCTTAGAAATAGAAGGCTTAATCAAAGAAATACAGACATCCATATCGACGGGCATAGTAGATATCAACCGGGTAACTCAACAGGTTAGCGTAGGCACAGAGCAGACAGCACTCGCCATCGAAAAAGTTGCCACCATCATTCAGCAAACAAAATTTCTGTGGCTACAACTGAGCCAAATCAAAGCAGCGATAACATTTCAGCCTTTAAATATGCAACAGAATCAACAATCCTTCACACCCCCTAGCACAGGCACTCAACCAACCACCAACACCCGCCAGAGAACCCATGGCTAGCCCACCTCCCCCTTTCCTCCTTTTCTCCCTTTTCTCTTTTCCCTTTCCCCTTTTCTCCTTCCATAGATCCCAACAGATACCCCAATGTCCGAGCCAATACCCCCCCAAAACGCCATCGACCAACCTCCCATTATCGTCTTAGTCGTCGATGATCAACCCATTATTGGCGAATCCATTCGGCGGCTATTAGACTCAGAAACTGACATTGAAGTGCACAGTTGCAGCGATCCAACGCTGGCGCTATCTACTGCCTCCGAGCTATCACCCAGCGTTATTTTGCAAGACTTAGTCATGCCCGATGTCGATGGGCTCATGCTGATTCAATTTTTCCGCGCCCATCCCAAAACGAAAGATACGCCCATCATTGTTCTTTCGGCCAACGATGCTGCAGAAACCAAAGCCACAGCCTTCACCGTAGGTGCCAATGATTATCTCGTAAAGCTGCCTGATCCCATCGAGCTAATCGCTCGCTTGCGCTATCATGCTGCGGCCTATCACAATTTTTTAAAAAGCTACCAAGCCGAACAAACCTTAGCTGATAACAAAGTTTTAGAGCAACGGGTCGAAGCTCGAACCGCCGAACTAAGACTAGCTTTAGAAAACCTCAAACAGGCCCAGACCAAGCTGATTCACAATGAAAGAATGAGCAGCATGGGGCGTTTGGTCGCCGGAATTGCCCATGAAGTCAACAACCCCATTAACTTTATCTATGGCAATCTCAACTACATGAGTAGCTATGTGCAAGATTTGCTCGCACTCATTCAGCTATATCAAGCACACTACCCCACACCTGCAGATCCCATTTGTGAAAAACTAGAAGATCTCGATCTTGAATTTACTTCGTCGGATTTGTTGTCAAGCTTGGTTTCTATGCGTAGCGGGGCTCAGCGCATTCGTAACTTAGTGCTGAGCTTGCGCAACTTTGCTCGCTTTGACGAAGCTGAAGTCAAACGAGTGAACCTACACGACGGCCTCGATAGCACCCTTGCCATGTTGGGCTCTGAAATAGACGGCATCGATATCAGAAAAGACTATGGTGATCTGCCTTTAGTGGAATGCTACGCTAGCCAGCTTAATCAAGCATTTATGCACCTCATTCGCAATGCTATTGACGCGCTCAGTGGCCTCAGCAGCTCTAGCTCAGAATCTTTTGGTGGAGATAAGCTGCCACTGTTGCATATTTCTACCAGCGTCACTGAAGATGGACGCGTCATGGTTTGGATCGCTGACAATGGCCCAGGTATATTACCTGAAATTCAAGAGCGCATTTTTGATCCGTTTTTTACCACTAAAGATGTAGGAGGTGGTGCAGGTTTGGGGCTATCCATCAGCTATCAAATTGTTATTGAGCAGCATCGAGGGAAGCTGAAGTGCTATTCTGTGCCAGGACAAGGGGCTAAGTTTGTCATCGAGTTACCCGTTGAATTAGAGAAACAAGCGATCGCACCTGATACCTCAAAAGCCGCTTCAGCGAAAACCGCTCCGGCTAGCACTGTTAAGGCTAGCACTGTTAAGGTATGAGTACAGCGTGCTGGCTGAAACCATGACGTGACAACAGGCCAAGTGACTCAAAGGGCTTGCCGCGCCGCTTGAGCGAGCTGGCACAGTTGACTCATTTGCGGCCATGGCTGTGGCTGGGTTTCCGCCGCGCTCAACCACAGTAAGTACTCAATATTGCCAGCAGGGCCAACGGTTTCTGACCAAGTGAGCCCTTGATATTGCCAACCCAGACTTTGTGCCGCTTGATTCACCTGAAAGATCGCCCCTGCTTGGTCTTCGGCTGCGCGAACAACACCTTTTTTGCCAATTTTCTCTCGCCCTACTTCAAACTGTGGCTTAACCAACAGAACAACTTCGCGAGGAGGTGCTAGCAAATTCCAAAAAGCAGGCAGTACTTTAACTAACGAGATAAAAGAGACATCCATAACGCCCAGTGTAGCCATAGGGGCGGATTGATACAGTTCTGGTGATGTGAGATGTCGAATATTCGTGCGCTCTTTGAGGACAACGCGCGGATCTTGGCGAATTTCCCAGGCAACTTGACCGTAGCCCACATCAACCCCGTAGACCTGCTTGGCATTGGCCTGCAATAGGCAATCAGTAAAGCCGCCGGTCGAGATGCCGCCATCTAGGCAAATTTTGCCTGCTGGATCGAAATCAAAGGTCTTAAGGGCCCTTGCGAGCTTTTCACCCCCTCTAGAGACAAAAGGTGGTTTTTTTTTAGCTCAATTACAGCATCGATCGCGGTTAACGTACCGGGTTTATCCATGACTTGCTGGTTAATTTTCACTTCGCCCGCTCTAATCAGCCGCTGGGCCTGCTGCCGAGAGGAGCATAGTCCTTGCTCTACAAGGAGGGTGTCAAGTCGCTGTTTGGCCAAGGTATGAAAGAGGGATACAAAAGGGCGTGTAAAGGCTCTTAGCTGATTTAGGTAGCTGATTTAGGTAGCTGATTTAGGCATTTAGTCTGACTGTAATTGTATCAGGCTAAGCGCCTGTCTGGGTGCCTGTCTGAGCACCTGTCTGGGTGCCTGTCTGGGTGCCTGTCTGGGCGCCTGTCTGAGTCAGACTAAGCCACGGTTACCTCATCCGATAGATACACATCTTGAATCAGATGAAACAAGGATACACCCGCTTTAAAGTCTCTTTGGAAAGTCTTCCGGCCTGAAATTAAGCCGCATCCTCCTGCTCTTTTATTAATTACTGCTGTGCGAATGGCTTGGGCGAAATCATTCTTTCCTGACGATCCTCCAGAGTTAATGAGCCCTGCCCTACCTGCATAACAGTTCAATACCTGATATCGGGTCAAATCAATTGGATGATCGCTGGTTAGCTTAGAATATACAAGCTCATTAGTGCGACCGTAGGATTTTCCGATAGCGTCACTAACGGCTTGATAACCACCGTTGTTTTCAGGTAGTTTTTGCTTAATGATGTCGGCCTCGATGGTTACGCCGAGGTGGTTAGCCTGACCGGTAAGATCGGCTGCTAGGTGATAGTCTTGATCTTGCTTAAAGATGTCATTGCGCAAATAGCACCACAAAATTGTTGCCATCCCTAGCTCATGGGCTTGGGCAAAGGCTTGGCTGACGGCCTGAATTTGTCGGGTGGCGTTAGGCGAGCCGAAGTAAATGGTGGCCCCTACGGCAACTGCGCCTAGGTTCCAAGCCTGCTTGACGGAGCTGTACATCACCTGGTCATATTCCTTGGGATAGCTCAGCAGTTCGTTGTGGTTGAGTTTGACAATAAAAGGAATTTTGTGGGCGTATTTGCGTGAGGTCATACCCAATACGCCCAGCGTTGTTGCTACCGCATTGCAGCCACCTGAAATGGCTAAGTTGATGATATTTTCAGGGTCAAAATAAATTGGGTTGGGGGCAAAAGAGGCTGCTGCTGAGTGTTCTATGCCCTGATCGACTGGCAAAATGGACAGATAGCCTGTATTTGCAAGGCGGCCTGTACTGTAGAGTTGCTGGAGGCTGCGAAGGACTTGGGGGTTGCGATCGCTCTGCAAAAAAATCCGATTTACCCAGTCTGGCCCTGGTAAATGGAGTTGACTTTTATCGATTTTAGCTTGGTATCCTAGCAGGCTATCGGCTTCATCGCCTAACCAATCTGCAACGGATCGATTCGCGCCCGATTGTATTGATGTTGCAACCACGACAAGATCCTCGTAAAACGGCAACCCCTCTGGCCAACCCTCTACAAACAGAGCCTCTCTATAGACACAGCAAGACACAGCAAACGCTTCGATGCAGCGCTTTGGTAGATTGTATTGATGGGGTTTAACCACAGGTTAGCGTGAACTCAAAAACAATTTCGCCTACCTTAAGATCAGTTTTACAGTCCATCTTTACAGTCCATCTTTACAGTCCATCAGCTTGATAGTCCTGATCTTGAAAGTCCTCAGCTTGATAGTCCATCAGCTTGAAAGTCTTGATCTTGAAAGTTCTCAGCTTGATAGTCACCGGGCCGTGGCAAAGCTATGTTCACTAATGTTTTACTGTGTATGTTGGGAGTGACGTGTTGAGTGTGTGAGCTAGGTGTGTGAATTGAGTAAGGTGTTAGGTGCAAGATAAAAGCCAATTGAAAGTCAGCAGTTTTTGTCGTGTCGCTTTTGTGGCGCTAGCAAGCTCCCAAATGCCTTTGCAAGTGATGTTCTATAGCAAGCTGCTGGCAGTTGAGCCCACGCTCAACACACCAACCTACGCAGAATTTCAACTGGCAGGGCTACGGCTGGCCATTTTTATACCCAAGGCAGATAATGCTGATGAGTTTGCAGCGGCGACTAGCGGCCCTATGAGCCTATGCTTAGAAGTTGATAACCTAGCAGGTGCGATCGCCCATCTGAGCAGCATCGGTTATCCTCCACCGGGCGACATCATGCACACCTCCCACGGACAAGAGATCTATGCCTATGACCCTGACGGAAACCGACTGATTTTGCATCAGCCGAAAAGTCAGTAATAGAAGGAACAGCAAGGAAAGAAGGAACAGCAAGGAAAAACAGCAAGGCACTGAGAAAGGCAGCAGAGATCTTTTGCTACGGCTGTTTTGGTTGCTTTTGTCTTTGGATGGTTGCCTGCCGAAAGCCTAAAACAACCAAGATATTAGAGAGGGTTAAAAATAACTCCGCACTGCCATGGAGCCAATCTACATTGGCGAGTTCTGTGCCATAGGCTTGCTGGGCATAAATGCCTGCTGGAATGGTCACCGCCACAAAAATAAGCAGGACATAAAAGCCAATTAAAGCTAAGCGAGGCGTCTGCTGTGACTTAGTGAGAAACCACAAAAAGCCCAAATAGGGAAACAGCGAGAGGGCAAACAACGATTCTTTGGTCATCCCTTGGTCACCTCTTTTTTGGATGGTGTTGTCTGCTGAGATTGTCGCCAAATCCACCAAGCGGCTATGCAGGCTGTGCAGTTGCCTACGACGGTCATGGCCGCTTGCAAGGTCACGAGCCAGCTCAGTGCCACAGCATTGTCAAAAAAATGCCAAGTGCAGGCACACATCGCGCTAACCAAAGCTGGCAACATGCCAAAAGAAAGGGCGCGCCAAGCTAGGTAACCGCTAGCTTCGGCATACTGCCACACAAACCAAATGGCGGCAATCCATTCCACCACGCTAGAGACATGAACCATCCAAGTGGGAATTGAAAGCGCGTGCATAGCATTAGTTGAGGTTGATTGCGAAGGTGTCTGCGTTCTTCTGTATTCTAAAGATCTATGGGAAACTGCTGAGAAAAACCGTCAGAAAATTATGCGCGCACTGTTGTGTGGTTACTATGGCATGGGCAATGGCGGCGATGAGGCGCTGTTAGCGGCCCTCTTGCAAATGCTGCCTCAGCAGGTGACGCCGGTGGTACTGTCGGGCAATCCGGCTGAAACGCGCGATCGCTATCAAGTAGAGGCGATTCCCCGCAAGTCTCTGGGCAGCGTCATCGGTGCCCTGCGCCGCTCAGACGCCTTTATTTGGGGGGGTGGTAGCCTCATGCAAGATGCCAGCAGTCGTCTCAATCCGCTGTACTACGGCGGCCTGATGCTCTTAGCCCAAGCCATGGGTCTCAAAACGATTGCCTGGGCCCAAGGCATTGGCCCTTTGAATCAGCCTTTTAGCCGGTGGCTGACCCGCCGCGCTCTAGCCAACTGTGACCAAGTCAGTGTACGCGATCGCACCTCCGAAGCCCTGCTGCAACAATGGCATCGCCCCTGTCTCATCGCGCCCGATCCGGTGTGGGGGCTAGCGGCTGAGCCGGTAGAAGGGCTTTGGGAGTTGCCTGCTCCTCGGGTCGCAGTTGCTTTGCGTCCCCATGTTCACCTTACCCAGTCAAGGCTGGAGATATTTGCTCAAGCCCTTGCTAACTTTCAAAAGGCTACGGGCGTTTGTCTCGTACTCGTGCCCTTTCAACCGGTTAAAGATCTCGCTGTGGCGCAATTTATCGCCGATCACCTGAGCGAGCAAAACAGCGGCTCGCACTATATTTATTGCCTGAGTCAACCCCAGCAGCTCAAAGGTCTCTTTCGAGGGGTGGAAATGACCATTGGGATGCGCTTTCATGCGCTGGTGATGTCGGCTGCCGAAGGCTGCCGCTGCTTTGCGATGAGTTACGATCCTAAAGTCGATGCGATCGCCCGCGACCTTTCTCTTTCTGGCTGGACTTTAAGCCCAACGGCGGCCACCCCAACCGAGCCTCTCACGGCATTGCCGCCTATGCCCGATACCGCCAACGCCCTTTGTAAAACCTGGCTCGACTTTTATGCCAATGGCGATGCCCTTACCGCCGACCAAATTCAATCCCAAGTAGACCGAGCTTTTATGCACAAAGATCTGTTAGTAGAGGCCCTTTTCTCCTAGGTTTTGTCCAAAAACGGCCTAGATTTCATTCACCAGATTTCATTCACCAGATTTCACTCACCAGATTTCACCTACCAGATAAAGTCTGCAGCAACATTTACGCAGCCGTCTGCAGCCAGTATGGTAAGAGAGTCATGGGGTAGCCGATGTTACAGCCTGTGACAAATATCCGGGTGCTGCGCCCTAAGCACAGAAAGCCTCATCGTTAGATATACCGAATTTAATAGATGTTTTTGGTTTAGATCTATTGTTATTGGTATTTCTGTGCTACTACTTTAGGGAGTCATTTTTTAGAATTTTCCAATTCTTGGCAAATACGCCCCGGTAAGCTAGTCCCGCTCAAGTCATTCCGGTCAAGTTTGAGCAAAATGACCTTCGCATTGAGATGATGACCTACTGTTCGATCTTTTTATAGAATAGATATGAGTGAAAATCAGTCGCCGACAACTTCATCACATCGTTCGCCAGCAGATCAGCACCCAACAGCACCAGTAGGTGAATCAGTAGGCGAATCAGTAGGTAAGCCAACGGCTGCCCAACAAAATCCCCAACTCAATCTTGAAGGCATTGATACTGCAGGTGTTAAGGCTGAAGGCACGGCTGTTGATAGCATCACTGCTGACCCGTCAGAACTAGAAAAATCAGATCCATGGGAAACCGTCAACCTTCCGGGTACGCTCAATCTTGATCCGCTTAATTCTCTAAAAACGGATCAGTCTGGGGCTGCGAAGTCTCTGCCTCAGCATCGAGAGAGAGAGCTTTTGACGCTAATTCATGATCTCAATGAGTGCAACGATGCTCTGCTATCACGCCTATCACAGCTAGAAAGTGCACTAGAAAATACGCAAGCCGCGCTCGAAGCTGAAAGTCAAAAGGCCAAGGCTATCCAAAGTAAAATGGCTCAGCAGGTTTCAGATGAGCAGGCTGTGGCCCAACAGCTCTCCCAGACGGCCCAACAGCAAGTGGCCAAGCTCGTCAACCAGCTAGACATTGCCGAGCAGGCCCTCAGCCGTCAAACGCTGATGAATGAAAATCTGCAAACAGAACTGGACAATGCTCAAGAGCGGATTACGCAGCTAGAGAAAGAGTGTGCACTGACGTCGCAACAACATGCACAGGAAGCTCAAGCTCGACTACAGGCAGAAACCACCAATCGAGATTTGCGATCGCGCCTCCAACGTCAGCAGCGCTATACTCTACAGTTCAAAGCTGCCCTCGAAAAATCTCTTACCGTCAGCTCTCGCCCAACCAGCACCAGCCTATCTGCCGATATCGCCCAGCCCATTTCCTTCAAAGAGCCTGTTCCCATGCCCAAGGCCCAGCGCATTATGCCTTGGGCCTCTGGTGCTACTGCCTCCTTCCAAGGCATTGATCCTCATTTAGAAAGCCTCATTCGAGGCATAAATACCCCACCCAACGAACCGATATCGACCCTGCAGAAGACGATTGATGCCCAAAAAGTGCATCACAGCAATGGGCCAGCGCCACAGTCCTCCGAAGCTAACGACACAGAAGCCGAAGCACAGCTTTGGCAAGATTTGGAGCGAGTGATGACCAGTGACAGCCCTGATGACGAAAAGGAATCGGCTAGTTCTGTTTCTTCTTCTGCTTCTGCCACAACTGTTTCACCTACTAGTTCACCTACTAGTAGTGTTTCATCTAGTAGTGAAGCGCTCAGTGAGGCTGACGGTAAGGCTCTTGACCCAATGCCTGCGTTCAGCGGTCAAGCTAAAACCAAAGCAGCCGCTGAAAAATCGTGGCGCAATCCCCTTCGCCATTATCGCCATCCACTGATCAACATTATGGGCAACATCATGGGCAACATCATGAGCAACCGCAACCGGCTGCTGCCAAGCTGGCGGTTGACAGCGTGAACGCTGCTGCAAATTTTGAATCAGCAGCAGAGATTGGATTTACAGAACCTTCTCCTTGGAGTCAATCTGTGCCAGCGACGGCCAGTGTGCCCGAGACACCTGCCCCTACGGCACAGGCAATCGCACAGCACACTGCTGATGCCTTACCTGTGATGGCGGGCATGGGCAAGGCGAGTGTTTCTCCGGTGATTAAGCCTTTGCGATCGCCCAAGAAACTTACCTCCCTTGCGGCTGTTCAGCTTCCTACCTTCCAACGGGCCAAAGCAGGTAGTTTCAGGCGCTAAGCATCGTCAGATGAGCTAGACCATCTGGAGGCCGACTATAGCGTTTCTCACTTGGCTAAACTACAGATATTTTGGTAAAACCTTTGCAGAACAATAGG
>JAAUPS010000142.1 GCA_012033015.1 Phormidesmis sp. RL_2_1 | reverse complement strand
GTTCCCAAATGTGAGATGTATGGGGGGCTGCTTTGAGTTGAGAAAGATCGTCTACGTCTTGGGTGTAGCGAATCAACCGCTCTACCGGTAAGGAAAGGCTGCGAGCGACGTAGAGGGCTAAGAGTGTACTGGCAACGAGTAATCCGATGGTGAGCACAAAGAGTACATTGCGAATCTCGTTGAGGCCATAGAGGGCGTGATTGATGGGCGTAACCGTCAACACAGTCCACATGTTATTTTGCTTGGGGCTGCCGGGTACCTCAAAACCACTGTAGCCAGCCAACCATTCTTGGCCATCTTCCGGTAAAAACTGGCTAAGATGCATAAAGTCGCTCTTGCCTGCCTTGACGCTGCCGATGGCACTACTCAGGCGTTGGGCATCGGCGAGCTCAGCCACGCTTTTGCCAACTTGTGCAGGATCTGGGTGGGTGATGACCATGCTATTTGAGTCGATGACGACGGTTTCACCGACTAGCGATAGGTTGTTGATATCCTGCAACTGTAGCAAGCAAACTTCCATCGCCAGGGTATGGGTCAACTTGCCGCTGTCGTCGTAAATAGGGCTGGCAACTACAAATTTGACCGGGGCGCGATCAGCGGGTACAGGAATGGTCACTGGTGCGTTGCTGCTGGGTGAAAAGACGTAAAAATCTGGATTTTCAGCGCTGCCGCTCTGTAGCCAAGGTACTTGTTTGGCGCTAGGGATGATGGTGTAATCGCAAGTATTCAAAGCCGTCGCGTCCGTCTGGGCGGGCAGCAGCTCTACGCAGGTAATGTTATAGGGTGTGTCTTGGTTAAATTCGTTTAGCACCGCGCTAACGCGCTTAGGATCACCTGATTTAAAAGCTTCGCTTTGCGCAATCAAATCAATATTGGCTGCAACGGATTGAATCCCGTTTGAGAGTTCTTCGGCTTTGCGAATGGCGCTGCTTGTCATGTTTTGGCGCGCCGTTCTCAGCAGGCTAGTTCTGGCTTTGCGCAGCGCAACGGCCTGCCCAATCAATAAAATCGGCACGCTAAATGCCATGATTTTGAGCAGTAAATTTCGCCGAAATGAGCGCGGATGGTGAGCCATGGCAATAGAGAAGGCAGGTGATTAACCGAGGCCGTAAATATGCTGAGAGCACTGATAAAAATATGCTCGGCAGGAAGGATTGTCTATGCAATTATCCCTACGTTAGTTTATCCGCCAAGTCTGCAACATGACCCTACAGGGCCGTAAAGTTATCAGCATTCTTTATCCAATATGAAGGCTTCAGGCTAAATGCTAACCAAACTTGATAGGATAGCGAGCTTTTTAAGGAAAAGCCAGATGCAAAAGCCCAATAAAAATCAGACATCTGCTAAGACAATCTTAAATCAATGAGCCAAAACTCAAGCTTAGAACCACCGTTGCCGCTATCCTCACAGCCCGCTGTTGATCGATCGAGGCCCCATACAACTGCCGTACTGGCCATGAGTGCCGATGGCAAAATTGCTGATGCCCACCACGGTGCAGCCCGGTTTCCTTCGCCAGTAGACAAGGCTCATTTGGAAGTGCAAGTTGCGAAAGCCGATGCTACGTTATTTGGTGCAGGCACCCTGAGAGCCTATGGCACGACTCTGCCAGTGACGAATCCTGAGCTGATTGCCCAAAGGCGATCGCGCCATCAGCTTGATCAGCCCAGCCAGATTGTCTGCTCTGCCACCGGCAACCTCGATCCGCACTACCGTTTTTTTCAGCAGCCCGTGCCCCCGCTGGCTGATCACCACCCCAGCAGGATGGCAGACTTGGCAAGCCCATCCCAATCAAGCTTTTCCAGCGCAAAACCTATTTGATCAGATTTTGATTAACCCGCAACCCTGGGATTGGGTGGATGTTATGCAAGCGTTGCGGACTGGCAAAGCGGCGGCTGGCTCGGCAGGAACAGTGCCTGCGGCCAAGACGACTGCTGCGTGGCTGAGCCAGCGCCCCCCGATTGAGCGTTTAGTGATTATGGGCGGCGGCGAACTGGTTGCCTCGCTGTTGGCAGATGATTTAATCGATGAACTATATCTGACGATTTGCCCTTTACTCATTGGTGGAAAAACGGCACCGACGCCAGTGGGAGGGCTTGGTTTTGGGGTTGGCGATCGCCCGGTCATGCCACAAAAGTATCGCCCCAGCTCAAGCTACAGTCTGCACGCGTAGAGGGCGATGAAGTGTTTTTGCACTACACCGTTATGATTCCACGCTTTGATGAGCCCCAAAAATATCTGGTTCACACATACCTGGCTCACACATACCTGCTCGCACATACCTGGCTCGCACATAACGAAAGTGTGAGGGCATGAAGGCTTTTGCCCTGACTGTGCTGAGCTTGCACTTGCACAATTTTTTCTGGCTGGCTAAAATTTCTCGCTGTCCTATAGCTGCTGTTGAGTGGGTTCTCAGAAAAGTTGCAGATGAAATAAGGGGGATGTGCTCGCAAGCTCGAAGAGAGAGCGCTAACCTATATAAAACCATACCGCTATACGACCTGTGACAACTCCCTCAGTGCAGTACACCGCCCGCTGGATGAATTGCCTTGCTGATATTCCAGCCGCACAGTGGGACGCTATGGCCATGCCGCTCCCTACCCCTGCATTTGAGTGGGCTTGGCTGAATAATATAGAAGCCTCCGGCAGCACTGGCCCTAAAACTGGCTGGTTGCCTAACCATCTGACAATATGGCGCGAAGATATCCTGGTTGCGGCTGCGCCACTGTATCTCAAAGGCCATAGCTATGGTGAGTTTGTTTTCGATCATCAATGGGCTGAGCTAGCGCAACAACTGGGCATTGAGTACTATCCTAAGCTGCTGGGGATGTCGCCGTTTACGCCAGCAGAGGGCTATCGCTTTTTGATCGCAGCGACTGAAGATGAGCGTGAACTCACCCAAATTATGGTGAGTCTGATTGATGACTTTTGCCTTAAGCACAAGATATCGGGCTGCAATTTTCTATATGTCGATCCTGAATGGCGCGATCGCATGGAGGCCCACGGCTTTGACAAATGGCTGCACCATAGCTATGTCTGGCAAAACCGAGGTTTCAATGATTTTAATGATTACCTGGGCCAGTTCAATGCCAACCAACGGCGCAATATCAAGCGTGAGCGCAAGTCCGTCGCCAATGCAGGCATTCACTTTCAGGTGCATACAGGCGAGGGCCTAACGCCAGAGATGTGCGCTAAAGTGTATGACTTTTATAGCGACACCTGCGATAAGTTTGGCTGGTGGGGCAGTAAGTACCTCAAGCAAGAGTTTTTTAGGCTGCTGCATCCGGTTTGGCGCGATCGCGTGGTGATTTTCGCAGCCTACACCGAAGATAGCCCTGACCCGGTGGGCATGTCCTTTTGTTTGACCAAAGGCGATCGCCTCTACGGTCGCTATTGGGGCGCATTTGAAGAATACAACAACCTCCACTTCAGCGCCTGCTACTACGAACCGATTGAATGGGCAATTGCCAACGGTATCCAGACATTTGATCCGGGTGCAGGCGGTCGTCACAAAAAGCGCCGAGGCTTTCCGGCCACCCCGAACTACAGCCTGCATCGCTTTTACGCCCCTGAGCTGCGCAAAATTTTGAGCAACTACATTGGCCGCATCAACGAAGCCGAACAGTTTCAAATTGATCAAATCAACGCAGATCTACCCATCAAAGACTTGCAGGCAGAAATACCGCTAATGGAATCAGGTGGCGCGCCGTGAGGCCAGAAAACGCGGCTGCTCACACTGACCTAGCACGATAAAATAGTGGGCCAAGCTACATTTTATTTTTAAGTACTATGGCGAGCGCTGTCATGCCTACTGCAGATAAACAAGCCCTAGCGGCCTTCGATGACAAGCTTTCTAAGCGCTACATCGAGCTAGATCCCAACGGCTATTTTTTGATCTACCTCGATCGTGAGGCTGCTTTGATATGTGCCAAGCACTTTACCAACACCATCAATGACAAAGGTTTGGCTTGCGATCCTGAGACCGGTCGGCCACTCTCTGTCAAGGGCAAAAATGTGCGCCAAGCCGTTCAGCTTTTTACCGGGCGTACGGCAAAAGAACTGTGCATGAAAATATTCGAAGACAAAGAGACCCCTTGTCCGATTAGCTATCTAGATCACGCCGCCTATTTAGGGCGTGAATTTGTGCGAGCTGAGATAGCGCTAATCGAGGGTACGGAATATGTACAGGATTGAGCAGGACAGACTGAGACAAACGAAACTAGTCGTAAGGTAAAGGGCAGAACCGAGTAGCAAGGGAAAAACCTGAACAAGTGATTGCTTATTAATTACACGGCAAGCCCCCTCAGATCAGTCAAGTAAATGACAAATTGATCAAAATAGCCCATGGCATGGCCTGATTTACAGGGGCCATACCATGGGCTACGGTTGATTTATTGGCAGTCGCTTAAGCGATTGAACTTAAGCGGTTGAGTTCAATCACCTGAATTCAAGTGATTGAACTTAAGTGATTGAACTTAAGCGATTGAACTTAAGCGATCGCCATCGCCGGTGTGGCCACATCGCCCGACAAAATGCCTTCGGCCTGGGCCATGTACAGCATCAGATCCATCACTCGGTTGGAGTAGCCCCACTCGTTGTCGTACCAAGCGAGCACTTTAAAGAAGTGAGGATTCAGCTCCATGCCCGCTTTCGCATCAAAAATGCTGGAGCGCGGGTCGCCTGTGAAGTCAGAAGAGACCAAAGGCTCATCCGTGTAGCCCAACACGCCGCGTAGACTATCCAAAGCAGCAGTCTGCATCCGGGCACAAATTTCGCTGTAGCTCGTGGCTTGCTCGGTGCGGAAGGTCAAATCCACCACTGATACGTCTGGGGTCGGGACGCGAATGGCCATACCCGTGAGCTTACCCGCCAGTTCGGGCAACACTAGGGTGACTGCTTTAGCCGCGCCAGTCGAAGCGGGGATCAGGTTTTGGCCTGCGCCTCGGCCACTGCGCAAGTCCTTGTTGCAAGGGCTATCGACGGTGGGTTGCGTGGCTGTAGAAGCATGAATAGTGGTCATCAAGCCTTCTGCTAGGCCAAAGTTGTCGTTGAGCACTTTGGCAATGGGGGCTAGGCAGTTGGTGGTACAGCTAGCGTTAGAAACGATGCGATCGCTCGCGGGATCAAAGGTTTCATGGTTAACACCCACCAAGAAGGTACGCACTTCAGCAGGGCTCTTCGTCGGTGCCGAAATGATCACTCGCTTAGCGCCTGCGATCAGGTGAGCATTAGCAGTGTCATGGGTGGTAAAGCGACCGGTCGCTTCAATCACATAGTCCGCGCCGATTTCGCCCCAAGGCAGTTCAGCGGGATTGCGAATAGCCGTACAGGGAATAAAACGACCGTTCACAATAATGCCATTGTCGCGAGCTTCTACATCACCGGGGAAGGTACCGTGGGTAGAGTCGTATTTCAGCAAATAAGCCAACGTCTCGGGCGAAACCAAGTCATTGATGCCGACGAACTCAATATTACGGTTGTTGATCGCCGCTCGAAATACAAGACGGCCAATGCGGCCAAATCCATTAATGCCAACTTTTAAAGCAGCCATAAGCAGTTAAATCTTTGTAGGAGAAGGGTTTACAGGGGATTGATTGCAGCAGAGTGTATGTAGCGTGCAGCGACTTTTGCTCGCTTCGTTGTTATTAGTTATAGAGACAAAAATCAAAAAGCCCCGGAACTACACTTTTCCTTCAGAGTTACGATACAAACTACTTAAGCGATGTAACCAAACGTATCGAAATATCAAGGCAGGTTATCAATTGAGCATATTCAGCGCCTATTTAGCGGCTATTTAGTGCCTATTTTAGTGATCGCCAGCGCCCATTAGGTGTGGGCTGCTTGAATAAAGGCAATGCTGCGATGCCAGGTGACGGTTTTGTCGTTGAGTTGTTGGGTGAACTGCGCTTGGATGTAGGCAATATCTGTTGGAGATAGGCCATGGGCTTTGAGGCGATCGCCGTATTTTCCTGCCATCCACCGCGCCAATAATTCACCAGTGATGACCACCTGAGATGACCACCTCACCACTGTGACCTTGCAGTCAAAGCCTGCGGTTTCAAAATGGCGCTGTAAATCTGGCACGTCCCAATTCACCATGGCATCATCAGGGTTGTTGTATAGGGATGATTCGGCTTTGCAGATCTGTTGATAAAGTTTGGGTTTTATGGCTGCAGCATCGAGTAAGGCCGAGAGTCGTTGGCTGCGTGAGGGCACCGATTCTGCGAGAACAATTTTTCCATGGGGGCTTAGCAATGGGCTAAGTTGTTGAATCGCTTTGAGTTTGTTGGGCTCGGCCATCAGTGCGTTACGGCCAATGATGCCGTCAAACACAACAGGTGACAAATGGGTGATCTGTTGAACAACTTTTGGCCGGGCTAATTCATCTAGCATGGCGGATTGTTCTACTAGGGCGCTGTAGGCTTTTTCGCTATGCGTTAAGGCTACGACACCGCCTTCTGGCACCTGGCGAATGGCTTCCCAAGTCAGTAAGCCTGTGCTGGCGTTGAGATCGAGCAGGAGGTGATGGCGCTGGGGATTGAGGTGCGTAAAGATGCGATCGCGCAGCTCCCCCAGTTGCTCACCTAATACCCCGGTCGCCCGCTGTAACCACCTATCCTGCTGGCGATCGATGGGGCCAGTGGTCAGCGCCTCCGGCAAAAACTTTTCCGCATTACTGTCCACCAGTGCCGCCAACTGCGCTTCCCGACGACGTGCGACTTGAGATTGAATACTGGCTTCATAGCCCTGATCCGACGGCTGATAAAACACCTGCCCCTGCAAGCTCCCCGGCAAATACTGCTGTGCGACCCAATGGTCGCGGTAAGCGTGGGGATACAGATACCCTGCACCATGGCCAAAGCCTTGTTGATCGCGACTGGCATCGCGCATTGCATTGGGGATATCGCCTTCGCGTTCGTCCTTGACAGCAGCTAGGGCATCAAAAAAAGCCATGACGCTATTGCTCTTAGGCGCGGTGGCCAAATATAAGGCGGCTTGGGCCAAAGGATAGCGCCCTTCTGGCATACCCACCCGATCAAATGCGGCTGCACAAGCGGTGACGACGACAACCGCCTGGGGATCGGCCATGCCCACATCTTCTCCGGCAAGAATGACCAGCCGCCGAAAAATATAGCGCGGATCTTCTCCGGCATACACCATGCGGGCGAGCCAATACAGCGCCGCATCCGGATCAGATCCGCGAATGCTTTTGATGAAGGCGCTGATGGTGTCAAAGTGCGCGTCGCCTTCTTTGTCGTAAAGCACGGCTCGCTGCTGAATGGAGTCTTCGGCGACGGGCAAGGTGATGTGGATTTCGCCTTTGGCATTGGCCGGGGTCGTTTCGACGGCAAGCTCTAGGGCGTTCAAAAGTGTGCGGGCGTCGCCGTTGGCAATGTTGATCAAGTGGGCTTGGGCGTCGGCATCTATGGCGATGGTTTGGTTGCCGTAGCCTCGGGTGCGATCGCCCAAAACCTGCATCAAAATCTGTTCTAGAGCACTTGAGTCTAAAGGCTTAAGCTGAAAAATCCGCGAACGGCTCACCAACGCCTTATTCACTTCAAAAAAAGGATTCTCAGTGGTTGCACCAATCAAAATGACGGTGCCATTTTCGACCCAAGGCAGCAGCGCATCTTGCTGGGCCTTATTAAACCGATGGACTTCATCGACAAATAAGATCGTGCGTTGGCCATATTGGCCTCGGTGGGTTTGAGCCAGTGCGATCGCCCCTCGAATATCTTTGACGCCGCCCAGTACGGCATTAATGGCAACAAACTGAGCCTGGGTTGTATTGGCAATCACCCGCGCCAGGGTTGTTTTTCCCGTACCAGGCGGGCCATAAAAAATCACAGAAGAGAGCTGATCGGCCTGAATAGCGCGCCGCAACAGCCGACCGGGGCCAATAATCGCCTCTTGCCCCACAAATTCGTCCAGCGATCGGGGTCTCATGCGAGCCGCCAATGGCGCTTCCGATTCAGTCAACTGCTGCTGGTGCTGCTCAAAAAGATCCATGGCTGTCGTTGAAATATAGCGTTCGCCACATATCGCCTCTGTCGAGTGAGTTAGGACAATAGTAATCGCTATAGCCTGTACCGGATGCATTCGGTACAGGCTACTCACTTGGCCCGTTGTCCTGCAAAGGTTTCACCAAAATATCTGGACTCTAGCCAAGTGAGAAATGCTATAGAAGCCTTGACGAGCAGCGGCTCACTCGGCGAGCAGCGGTAAGACCCTGCATTGTCGTACGGCGCTATTGTTTTATCAGGATCAGAGCGACCACGCATGATCCTGCTCGTGGGGTCAAATCCGTGTGATCCAACAAAAATGGGAGCGCGATAGTCTGTCAACGCGCTCCCATCAGCGATCTACACTGATATCTATCCTGAGATATCTATCCTGAGATATCTATCCTGAGATATCTATCCTGAAATATCTGGCTTGAAGATAATTCAACTGCCGCAGGCGATTGTTATCGTTTAGCGAGCTTTTTTTTGCCCACTTTTCGCAGCCGAATAGATTCGGGCGTGACCTCTACTAGTTCATCAGGGCCGATGTATTCTAGGGCTCGCTCCAGACCCATTTCCATGGGCGCCTGCAACTGCACCAGTTCATCACCCGACGCCGCTCGATGGTTCGTGAGCTGCTTGGCCTTACAAATGTTGAGTTCAAGATCTTGAGGGCGATTGTTTTCACCGACGACCATACCTTTGTATACCTTGGTGCCGGGTTCAATAAAGAAGGTGCCACGATCTTCAGCATTTTTCAGTGCGTAGAAAGTAGCCACCCCTTCTTCAAACGAAATCAGTACGCCATTGCGACGGGTCTCAATTTCACCAGACATGGGGCGATATTCCAAAAAGCTGTGGTTCATAATGCCTGCACCCCGTGTGGCACGCATAAACTCCCCTCTAAAGCCAATCAGGCCCCGAGCCGGTACGACAAACTCTAGCTGGGCGCGGCCATCGCCGGAAACCATCATATCTTGCAGCTCAGCTTTGCGCTGACCCAAGCGTTCCATACAGCCGCCAACGGCATCTTCTGGCACGTCGAGCACGAGCTGTTCAAAGGGTTCGCAGGGCTTACTGTCAATTTCGCGGTAAATGACCTGCGGCTGAGAAACCTGAAACTCATAGCCTTCGCGCCGCATGGTTTCAATCAAAATGCCTAGGTGCAGCTCACCACGGCCCGAAACGGCAAAACGATCGGGTGAGTCAGTCGGTTCAACGCGCAAGGCTACGTTGGTTTCGAGTTCGCGCATGAGGCGATCGCGCAATTGACGGGAAGTGACAAAATCACCCTCTTGCCCCGCAAACGGCGAATCATTCACAGCAAAGGTCATTTGCAGCGTGGGCTCATCTACCTTAATCAATGGCAGGGCTTGAGGATTGGTCGCACAGGTAATCGTTTCTCCAATATTGGCATCTGCAAAACCAGCAACAGCCACCAAGTTACCGGCAGTAGCCTCCTGAATTTCGATCCGAGAAAGCCCTTCAAAGCCCATCAATTTGGTGATTTTACCCTTCACAATTTTGCCGTCTTCTTTCACAAGGGCTGTTTGCTCACCCTGGCGAATTGTGCCATTGTGCACTTTGCCAATGACAATACGACCCAAATAGTCTGAATAATCTAGGGTGGTCACCTGAAGCTGCAAAGGCTTGTTCGGATCGCCCACTGGCGGTGCCACATGGTGCAAAATTGACTCAAACAAAGGCTGCATGTCCTTGTCTTCGTCTTCCATTTTGGCTTTGGCAAATCCGGTTAGGCCAGAGGCAAAAAGGTAAGGAAAATCGCACTGGTCATCATCTGCCCCTAGCTCGATAAAGAGATCTAGCACTTTGTCTACAGCAGAGTGAGGGTCTGCTCGGGGTCGGTCTATCTTGTTGACCACCACAATTGGACGCAGTCCTTTTTCCAGCGCTTTTTTCAGCACAAATCGAGTCTGGGGCATGGGGCCTTCATTCGCATCTACAATCAGCAAGCAGCCATCTACCATGCCGAGGACGCGCTCTACTTCGCCGCCAAAGTCCGCGTGACCGGGTGTATCGACAATATTGACTAGGGTGTCTTTGTAGTGAACCGCCGTGTTTTTTGACAGGATGGTAATCCCTCGCTCCCGTTCCAAATCGTTAGAATCGAGCACACAAGTGGGGACGGCTTCATTGTCACGAAAAATACCCGACTGCTCCAGCAAAGCATCGACGAGTGTGGTTTTGCCGTGGTCTACGTGGGCGATGATGGCAACGTTGCGGATAGGAATGCTCATGAGGTGTCTCAAAGGTGGCTGAAGTGCCAAGAAATATGGTTCTGACAGGGGGCTCACGCAGTGCGGTGAGCACTAAAAGCGGCAAAACAGGTGACGAATATTTACGCCCCCGAAAGAAAGCTTAATCAATTGTAACTTATGGGTCGGCAGGCAGGGGGCTGAAACCCTTTTAATTTCGGCAAGTTAACGGCTTAGGCAAAAGGCTACGCCCATGGTAAAGGTGAAAATCCTTGCAGGCTGGGTGATGGGGTGGGGCGCTAGTGGCTCACGGTTAAAAAGTCACCAGAAAATAATGACTTTAGATCATGACTTGAATCATGACTGTAAATATTTTGACTGTAAATTCTTGGGCTGAGGGTTAGGGCGTATCAGCCGCTATGGCAGAAGAGTCTGGGCCTGAGGGAGAAGCCGGGATGGCTCTTTGGGGTTTTGGCAGGGCGGTGCCGCATTGACGGCAAAACTTGGCATCGGCTTCATGGCCCATCAGGCCGCAGTTCTCGCAGGCGATCCGCACAGCGCTGCGCACCTTGGTAAATTGCTGAATGAGTTTGCCCACCTGGGTCGGGATCAGGGCAATGCCGGTCAAAATCATCATGATCGTGAGGCCGCGTCCGGCTTCTGAGACCGGTGTAATATCGCCAAAGCCGACGGTGGTCATGGTCACGACGGCAAAGTACACCGCATCTAAAAAAGTGACAAAATTTTCGCTGTTGGCTGCGTGCTCAGCCTGATAAATGGCCCCGGCGTAAATAAAAATGATTGCAAACAGAGTGAACAAAATCCGGGCAAAGATCAGCCCTTCGTAGCCGCTGAGTTTACCAAACCAAGTTTTTTCTTCAAAAAAGCGGGCTAGTCGCAAAATTCTCAGCCAGCGCATCAGGCGTAAAAAGCGAGTGTCGATAAAGCCAAAAATAAAGGGGAGGATGGCCAGCAGATCGATTAGGCCATAGAGGCTAAAAACAAATTGCAGCCGATGGTTGGCTGACCATAGCCGCAGCAGGTATTCAATCGTAAAGAGTGCGAGGATGCACCGATCGCTGATGCCGATTGCGACTTGCACCGGCTCAGGCAGGGGATAGGTCTGAAGGGCAAATAGGACGGCGGATAGCAGAATCAACAGCGCGATCGCGCCTTTGATGGCTACCCCCCACCGAGTAACGCTCTCATTGAGCGAATAGCGTATTTTTTCTTTGATCGTTTCGAGGTGCATGTTTCCCATAGGCCCATTCACATCAAAATTGCTGCGTCCCTTCTGCGTGCATCATCTGAAATCATCACATTATTTGTAGATAGCACCCATCGCTCAAATGAAGCCGATAGGATGGCTAGGTTACGTCTGCCAAGTTTATCTGTGAAGTGAAGCAAGTCAGGGAAAGTCCGGTGAAAATCCGGCACTGTGCCGCAACTGTCAAAGTCAGAATGCCTGCTTCGCGGTTCCTTTGCAGCCATTACTGACGATTACTGACCATCTTCAGCCTGCGTTGCACAGGCAAAGGATTATTTTTTATGTCTTTGATTCAAACTTCTGATACGCTCACGACAACGCCTTTACACCCGCTTGCGCCCTGCCCGGCAGACAATCTGGTGACAGACAATCTGGTGACAGACAATCTGGTGGCAGGGCATAACGCTTCAGAACATACCACTTCATTGCAGGATCTGCAGGATCTGACTGTTAGTGGGGCGCTGAGGCTATCGCCATTACCCATTGCTAGGCCGCTGCTGATGGTGGGCCACGGTACCCGCAATTCTAAAGGCCGCCAAGATTTAATTGATTTTGCCGCTATTTACCAAAGGCTAGACCCCTCGCGGCCAGTGATTCCCTGCTTTTTAGAACTGACTGAACCCAGCATTCAAGACGGCGTAGACCAGTGCGTTGAGCAGGGCTACACCGATATTTCTGTGCTACCCATTTTGCTGTTTGCCGCTCGCCATAATAAGTTCGATGTCACCTGCGAACTCGATCGCGCTAAGGCCCGCCATCCCCAGCTTACCTTTCACTATGGCCGTCATTTTGGCATTACCCCAGCCATTTTAGATTTGTGGAATAAGCGGCTAGCGATGCTTGATACCCCTGAGCATAATCCCCACGGGATTGCCCGTCAGGATACGGTGCTGCTCTTTATTGGCCGGGGCTCTAGTGATCCAGATGCGAATGGCGATGTGTACAAACTAGCGCGCATCCTGTGGGAAGGCAGTGGCTATCACACCGTTGAAACCTGTTTTATTGGCATTACCCATCCTCGCTTAGAAGAAGGCTTTAGGCGATCGCGTTTTTACCATCCCAAGCGCATTGTGGTGCTGCCTTACTTTATGTTTACAGGTGTCCTGATGGAAAAAATTGAGGCGATCGCGGCCCGACAGCAGGCTCTCTACCCTGACATTGACATTGCCGCCTTACCCGAAATGGGCATTCACCCGCAGCTACTCAGCGTGTTGCGCGATCGCGAGATTGAAACCCAGCAGGGCCAAGTTGCCATGAACTGCGAAATGTGTAAATTCCGCATAGTAGGCAGTGCTGCTAGCGCAGGTCACGGGCACGGGCACGACCATCACGGGCACGAGCACGACCATCATGGGCACGCTCACGGTCACGGGCACGAGCACGAATCAAATTTAGATCCCTATGCTGAACCCGAAAAATATCACCATCGCATTTGGCAAGTGCCCTAACTTTTATAGCGGTATCCGGATGCATAACGCCGACAGCGAGGCTACGCCAACGGGTACCGCGACTCACTTGGCCTATTGTTCTGTAGCTTTGGTCGCTTGGCTGAGGTCCAGCATGTTGGCTGAAACCATGACGTGGCAACGGGCCAAGCGACGCGCTTGTACCGAATGCATCCGGGCACAAGCTATATAAAGGTTTCACCGAAATATCTGTCGTCTAGCCAAGTGAGAAACGCTAACGCTATAGTGCCTTCTCTGGCTTGATTTTTCTCCCTAACCTAATTTCCCTTTCTCCATGGCTGACTCTACATTTCAAGTGGGCGATCGCGTGCGCGTGAGCGCCCTGCCCCCCTACCTCAAAAGCGACGACACCATGCCCATGCTGCGCCCGCCCGATCTCGTCGCGATCGGAGACGAAGGGGTCGTCCTCAAACGCAAACCCGGCGGATACTTGGGCGTACGCTTCAAAAGAGGGTCTTTTTTAATGGATGCTCAATACCTAGAAGCCGTTATTGAAGCCTAACAGCAGCCTAATTGAAGCCTAACGGCAGCCTAACTGAAGTCTAAAAGTTTCTTCGCCTCGTTTAGTTACGTTCAGTCCGTGTGCTACATTTAATAACCGTGCAAGGCAAGCGTAAGCAGCCCTTACGCAGCATATCTAGCGCTAGCCTGTGGATATCTTTGGATATTTTTCTAATGGACATCTGGCGTCGCAGATATCTTGCCTTGCAAACATATGGGG
>JAAUPS010000141.1 GCA_012033015.1 Phormidesmis sp. RL_2_1 | reverse complement strand
TCCGCAACGCAATATGATTCTATCTGTAGGGCTAGGTTATCTATAGGGCGTAGGTTATCTGTAGGTTAGGTTATCTGTAGGGTTAGGTTATCTGTAGGGTTAGGTTATCTGTAGGGTTAGGTTATCTGTAGGGCTACGTATGGGTCGAATGGATTGAACTATGGTCGAAGAAACCATTAAAGACGGCGCTGAAGATGGTGCTGAAGACGGAATGTCTTTGCCGTTTTCCCATATTCCGGTGATGCCTGAGCAAGTGATGGCGGGTTTGCAGGTGAAGGCCCAAGGCCGTTATTTGGATGCTACGGTCGGTGGCGGTGGTCATAGCGAACTGATATTGCAGGCTGCGCCGGAGGTGGAGTTAGTGGCGCTCGATCAGGATTTGCAGGCATTGATGGCGGCCAAAGCGAGGCTCGCTGAGTTTGGTGAGCGGGTGAGCTACTGCCATACCAATTTTGCTGCTTACGATCCGCAGGGGCTGAAGTTCGATGGCATTTTGGCTGATATTGGTGTTAGTTCGACGCAGTTGGATCAAGCGCAGCGGGGCTTTAGCTTTCGCCATGAAGCGCCGCTGGATATGCGGATGGATGAGACGCAAGCTCTGACAGCGGCGGATATTGTCAATTACTGGGATGAGAAAAACATTGCTGATACGATTTATGACTATGGTGAGGAGCGGTTGAGTCGGCGGATTGCGCGGCGAATTGTGGCGCAAAGGCCGTTTAGAACAACGACGGAACTGGCGGATGCGATCGCGCTGGCCTACCCCCCTAAGGCTCGACATGGCCGCATTCATCCGGCGACGCGAAGTTTTCAGGCGTTGCGAATTGCGGTGAATAATGAGCTAAGCGTGCTGAGCGATTTTTTGGCTAAAGCACCTGAGTGGCTAAAACCTGAGGGGCGACTGGCAATGATTAGCTTTCACAGCCTAGAAGATCGGATTGTAAAATATGCCTACCGAGGCGATCAGCGGCTACAGATTGTGACGAAAAAGCCGCTGGTGGCTAGCCGCGAAGAGGTGCGAAAAAACAAGCGATCGCGCTCTGCCAAATTGAGGGTAGCCACACGCAACGTCACTTAAGGATTGGTACTTAGGGATTGGCACTGAGGGATCGGCACTTAGAGATCGGCAAACTCATCAAGCCTTAAAATTGATAGCCTCATCAGGCTCAGTAGACTCCCCCCTAACCGGTAAAATATAGCGTGTGCCGGATGCATTCTTACTTTGCTGGTCGAGTTAGCCGCTGTTAGTCAAGGCTTCCAGCGATTACTATTGTCCTAACTAACTCGACAGAAGCTATATAATCAAATACCTCGGTTGAGCAGTGGGTTTCATGTCAGATGTATTGGTAATTGGCTCAGGGCCAGCGGGTCTTTCGATAGCAGCAGCACTAGGGCAGCGAGGGTTGAGCGTAGAAGGGATAACGGCGATCGATCCAGCCCAGCCTTGGCCCAATACCTTTGGCATCTGGGCCGATGAATTGGCTAACTTGGGCCTGAGTGATTTTTTGGCGCACCGCTGGCAAAACACAATTGTGCAAATGGGCGAGGATGCCTTCCCTTTGCAACGCGACTATGGCTTGCTCAATCGCGACAAGCTGCAAAGCCATTGGCTAGCGCAGGGCCAGCACCACGGCATTCGCTGGCACCAGGGCAAGGCGGCTGAGGTGAGCCATTCTGCGCGGCGCTCGGAGGTGATTGATCAAAGTGGAAAAGCCTACAGTGCGCGATTGGTGATTGATACTAGCGGCCACCATCCGGTGCTGATTGCAAGGCCACCAGCGCTCAAACCCGTGGCATATCAGGCGGCTTATGGCATTGTGGGGCGATTTTCAGCGCCACCGATTGAACCGGGGCAAATGGTATTGATGGATTATCGAGACGACTATTTGCCAGTACCGGAGCGGCCCTTGCCGCCGACATTTTTATACGCGATGGATTTGGGAGACGATGTGTACTTTGTTGAGGAAACATCGCTGGCCCATGCGCCTGCGATTCGATTTGAGACGTTGGAGCGGCGGCTACATCAGCGATTGACCAAGCGGGGCGTAACGGTGGTGGAAACCCACCATACGGAGCGCTGTTTGTTTCCGATGAATATGCCTTTGCCAGACTTTTCTCAGTCGGTGGTGGGCTTTGGTGGCGCGGCGAGTATGGTGCATCCGGCTACGGGCTATATGATGGGTTCACTGTTGCGCAGGGGGCCAGCGTTGGCACGGGCGATCGCTCAGTCTTTAGAGGCTAGCAACGCTTCTCCTGCCGAAGTGGCGCAAAAGGCTTGGCAGACCCTTTGGCCTACCGAGCGCTTGCGGAAGCACTATCTCTATACCTTTGGTTTAGAGAATCTGATGGCATTTAACACCCATGATTTGCAACAGTTTTTTACCTCTTTTTTTGAGCTGAGTCAGCCTCAGTGGGCGGGTTTTTTGGCCGATACGTCCACTTTGCCAGAAATTGTGCAGGCCATGTTGGTGCTGTTTGGCCGTACGTCTAATCCGGTGCGCTGGGGGCTGATGAGTTCGGTGGTTAGCCACGGCAACTTGTTGCGTCGGACACTGACGACCTAAAGGAGATTACATCTGTAAAAAGCATCTGTAAAAAGCATCAATACAAGACATCAGTACGAGATATCTGTACAAGACATCGGTACGAGATATTTGTACGGGATATCAGCTACGAGACATCAGTACAAGACATCGGTACGAGACATCAGCCATGGTAGCTTTGCAGGCAAATGAAATATGTTTGTTTAACCAGCGGCTGCGGCTGTTGGATGATAAGGCGCTGTATTTGCCTGATGTCGAAGCTTTATTGGTCTCTGATGTGCATTTGGGCAAGGCCGAAACCTTTCAGTCGCTGGGCATTCCGGTGGCCAGTCAGGTGAATCAAGAAAACTTGACGAGATTGCGATCGCTCCTTGTGCAAACCCAACCCAAAAGTTTGTTCATTTTAGGTGATTTGTTTCATTCGCGGCGCTCTCTTGAGCCGGAAGTGCTCAGTTGCTGGGAGATGTTTTTAAACGAGCCTTGCTTAAAACAGCCTGCCGTAAAAGTCTCTTTGATTGTTGGCAATCACGATAGAGGGCTAGTGTCAGCGCTGCCCCCATGGGCAATGACTTGCCAAACAGAGGCGATGTCGCTCGGATCGTTTTTACTCAGCCATGAACCCCAAAATTCGCACGGGGCGGCGCTGAATATTTGTGGACATATTCATCCGGTGGTAAAACTGCGATCGCGCACCGATAGTCTCCGGCTGCCGTGTTTTTGGGTGGAGCCTGACCAACGGCGACTCACCCTGCCCGCCTTTGGCGGATTCACCGGAGGCCATGAGGTGGCGTTAGGCGGCGATCGCTGCGCCTATGTGGTTTGTGAAGGAGAAGTCACTGCCTTTCGATGATGCCGTGAAGCGATCGCAATTGGGCGCTCTTAAGGCTTTTAATAATGCTTTTAATAAGGCTCTTAAATAATGCTCTCAATAAGGTGTAAAGGTAAACGCATAGACCGGCTAAAGGGGAGAAAACCGTCAATCAACCGTCAATCAACCGTCGTTTTTGTGGCGATCCCATGTCTGGGTACATTTGATAGACTAAGGAACAGAGAATATCAAAAGGAATTGCTACGGTATGACCGCTGCCATCTTTGACCAGCCACTGCGTTTAGAACAAATTCCCTCCCTCACCTACGCTTCGAGCCCCAATCGCTTTGATGAAACTTGGCAAGCGCCACTCTCAACCCTGCTGGGCCTAGGCCGTGCGGTCGGTGCCGACTTTGTGGAGTTTTTTCTAGAGCGCAAAAACTACATTAGCTGCCTCGCCGAAGATGACGCGATTACAAGCATTTCACCCAGCTTAGTTTCCGGCGCGGGCGTACGCGTGTTCAAAGGCCGTTCGGACTGCTACGTGAGCACCAACGATCTATCTTTTAATGGGCTCAAAGCAGCCTTAGAAAAAGGGCTGGCGATTATGGGATTGGCTCTACCCGGCCCCCATGCCAGCATTCCTGAAATCAACCTAGAGCCGCTGCGGGACTATGGCACTAGCCGTGCTAAGGAAAACTGGTTAGCAAGCTGCGTGTCTATGCAGACCATGGGCGAAGTATTGCTAGAAGCCAATAAGGCCCTCGCGAAAAAAGCTGATCATGTGCAGGCTCGCCGCGCTGCTTATTTTCGCGATTGGCAAGAAGTCCTGGTCGCTTCTAGTGACGGTACGTTTGCCCGTGATATTCGGCTGACCCAGTCGGTAGGATTTAATCTGCTGTGCGCCGATGGTGAGCACCGCTCTTCGATTGGTGAGCGCTTAGGCAACACGGGTGACCCTAGCTTTTTGACGGCCTGGGACTACAATGAAACCGCTGAAAAAGTGGCCGCATCGGCAGGCAAAATGCTGTATGCCGACTATGTTGAATCGGGTAACTATCCGGTGATTATGGCCAATCATTTTGGCGGGGTGATTTTCCATGAAGCCTGCGGCCACCTGCTCGAAACCACTCAAATCGAAAAGGAAACGACGCCCTTCATGCATAAAAAAGGGCAAAAGGTCGCCCACGAAAGCCTCACGGCTTGGGATGAGGGCTTATCTGCCGAAGCTTTTGGCACCCTGGATATGGACGATGAAGGAATGCCGGTGCAGCGCACACTACTGATTGAAAACGGCATTTTGAAGAACTTTATTTCAGATCGAGCAGGTGAAATGCGTACCGGGCACCCGCGCAGTGGCAGCGGTCGTCGTCAGGGCTATACCCACGCAGCAGCTTCGCGGATGCGCAACACCTATATCGCACCCGGTGAGCATACGGTCGATGAGCTGTTTGCTTCTGTTGATAAAGGCATTTACTGCAAAAAAATGGGTGGCGGTAGCGTTGGCCCTACCGGTCAGTTTAATTTTTCGGTGGATGAGGCGTACCTGATTGAAAATGGCAAAATTACCAAACCGTTGAAGGGTGCAACCCTGATTGGTGAAGCGACAGAGATTATGAACAAAATCTCAATGTGCTCGAACGATATTAGCTTGGCACCGGGCTTTTGTGGTTCGGTCAGTGGCAGTGTGTATGTGACGGTAGGCCAGCCTCACATCAAGGTGGACGATATTACAGTGGGTGGACGATAACATGCCTAATATTCAAACAATTGCCCAGCAGGCTGAGGCTCTAGCCCAAAAGCTCAGCATTGCAAAATATGATATCTACGGCTCTTCGGTCGATGAAACTAGCGCCCAAGTGGACAAGGGTGAACCTAAGCAGGTCAAAGCTTCTAACCGCTCCAGCGTCATTGTGCGGGTGTGGAATGAACAAAACCAAATTGGTGTGACTTCAACGACTGATGTCGATGAGACGGGTTTGGAAATGGCGCTGAAAACCGCCTACGAAGCCAGCGCTTTTGGGGTCAAAGAGAATGCGCCTGATTTTAGCCCCCAGGCCACTGCGCCAACGGCTGATGTTCAGAGTGAAAAGGCCACACCGGCCGCTGTGCCTGAACTGGTGGAGACGTTGATTAAGGCTGAAAAAAGTGTGCTCAATGCCCATGAGGCGATCGCATCTGTGCCCTACAATGGCATCGCCCAACGTGAAATAGAACGCTTTTACCTCAACAGCGAAGGCGCGCAGCGCAGTGAAGCGCGCAGCTACGCCTCTATTTATCTCTATGGTAAAACCGAACAAGCAGGTCGCAAACCCCGCGCTGCTGGTGCTATGCGAGTAAAAAACAATCTCTCTCAACTCGATGTAGAGGGCTGCACAAAAGAAGCTGCTGAGAAAACTATTAGCCACTTAAACTACGAAAAAATCACCTCAGGTAAGTATCCTGTGGTTTTTTCTGCTGAGGCTTTTTTAAGTTTGCTCAGCGCTTTTTCAAACATGTACAACGCTCAAAGCGTGCTTGACAATCGCTCTCTTTCTACTATCGACTCTTTGGGAACCCAAGTTGCTAGCCCGCTGTTGTCTGTGTATGACGATGAGCTGCATCCTGAAAATGTCTCTGCTGAAACCTTTGACGGTGAGGGTACACCTACTCGCCGCCTAGCTTTGATTGAAAACGGCATTCTCAAGAACTTTTTACACAGTGCGGGTACGGCTAAGCGGATGAACGCTGAACCTACTGGCCATGCCAGCATTGGTGCCAAGGTGAGTGTAGGACTTAACTACTTGGTGGTCTCAGCCGGAGAGTCAGCAGATAGCGCTTATCAGCTAGATAGTGCTGATGGGGTGGTGTTGATTGATGACTTGCAGGCGCTTCATGCGGGGGTTAATGCCCTGCAAGGCTCTTTCTCTTTACCGTTTGACGGTTGGCTGCTCAAAAATGGCCAACGCATCAGCGTAGAGTCGGCGACTGTTGCGGGTGATTTTAGAGAAGTGCTCAATAGTATTTTGCACATTGAGCCCGAAGCGGAAGTCACTTCTGGTGGTATTTGTTCGCGTATATGGGTCAGTGAGCTGTCGATTACAGGGGAAGCCTAGCACTTTATATAGCAAAGTCAGGATATAGCAAAGTCAGGATATAGCAAAGTCAGGATGCATTCTTACTTTGCTATATCGCTTTGGCCGCTGGGCTGAGGTACAGTACGCTGGCTGAAGCCTCTACGGGACAACAGGCCAAGCGACGCACGCTATATATCGCTTTTATTACCAATGCTTTAAGTACCTATCCATAGTGGCCGCTGGCAAGGCTTCAGACAACCAAAAGCCTTGTCCGAAGCGACATCCTAAGGCCCTGAGTGCAGCGAGCTGTGATTTGGTTTCGATGCCTTCAGCAATTACGTTCATCCCCGTACTGTTGCCTAGGTCAACAATTGTTTTGACAATATCAGCGCCACCTGTCAAATCCTTGATGAAGGAGCGATCAATTTTCAGGGTGCTGACCGCTAGCTCATGGAGACGGCTCAGCGAAGAATGCCCCCGACCAAAAGTCATCCACACAAAGGCTAGCACCTAGCGTCTTGAGCTGCTGCAAGCCCTTTGTAATGGCTGGCTCACTGCTCAGTAGCACCTGCTCTTCAATCTCTAACTGAAGGCTGGATGGCGGTAGCTGATATTTAGCCAAGTTGGATTCTAAACAAGGCATTAGCTGGGGGCATCTAATTTGCATCAGCGAGAGGTTGATATGCAAAGCGAGCTGGGGGTGCTGTAGGCGTGTGTACCATTTTTGAAACTGTTCGCAGGCCGTTTGGATAGCCCAAGGATAAAGCTGACGGACGATACCGATTTCTTCTGCGATCGCAATAAAATCCCCAGCATTCAAACAGCCGCGAGTCGGATGATGCCAACGGATTAACACCTCCAAACCAGAGAGTTTAGGGGTACTAGATAGGGGCAAGCCCAAATCAAAAATCGGCTGATAGTACAGATTAAACTGATCTTTGAGCAGCGCTTGGTGCAGTTCACCCTCTAAGATTAGCTTGGCTTCGGTTTGGCTCCTGCAGCGCCTCATCAAACACTGCAAAATGTTGTTCAAGCGGTAGCGTATCTTGAATCAAAATCGGTGATTGTAGCCCAGTTGGCGATAGGCTGTGCTGCTGCTGTTGAAGCTGCACCTTGAGGGTTGCCTGAAGCTGTTGCATGGCTCGCTTTTTCGCATGGTACATTGCCATATCAGCATCTTTGAGTGCAGCTTCAGGCTGACGGTAGCCAGTGCTACTAAAGGTAATGCCAATACTGGCACCGACAAAAACTTTTTGATTTTCAAGCATAAAAGGTTGTCGCATCTGCGCCTGAATGCGCTTGACAGCCAAAATAGCTTGCTCGTGATTGGGAATATCATCTAATAAAACAGCAAACTCGTCCCCACCCAAACGAGCAACCAAATCACTTTTGCGCAGCAACAGCTTAATTTTCTCAGCCACCTGCTGCAGCAGTAAGTCACCTACCTTATGACCAAGGGTGTCGTTGATCGGCTTGAAATGATCCAAATCAATAAACAAAACCGCATAGAGATGATTAGGTTGGCGCAAGGCAAGCTGAATCGCTTGCTCTAATCGTTGCAAAAAATAGCTGCGATTAGGCAATCCGGTCAGCGGATCGTGAAGAGAGCGATGGCGTAAAGCTGCCTGCCGTTTGAGCAGCTTATTTTGAGTTCTGAGCAGACGCTGCAGCGCCGAGGTCAGGCCAACGGTACGTTCTTGCACCCGTTGCTCTAAATGGTTATTGGCCGCTTCAAGCTGTTTGGTATGGCGATCGAGTTCCATTTGTGCCACGACCTGACGGCTAAGCGATTTCAGCGCCTGCAATTGTGGCTCATTCAGGTGATGAGGCTGATAATCAATCACACACAGAGACCCTAGCGCATGACCATCCGGTGTGATCAGCGGCATTCCGGCATAGAAGCGAATGTGAGGTGGGCCAGTGACCAGTGGATTATTGCAAAATTGAGGAGATTGATGGGTATCTTCAATCAGCAAAATATCTGCTTGCTGAATGGTATGCGCACAAAAGGCAATATCACGGGGTGATTCGTCAGCATTGAGCCCAACTTTGGCTTTGAACCACTGTCTTTCGGCATCTACGAGGCTAATTAGCGCCGTAGGTGTCTGGCAAATATAGGCGGCCAAGGCAACAATGTCATCATATGCAGGCTCAGGATGCGTATATAAAAGATCATAGCTGTACAGTTTTGCCAGCCTTAACGTTTCTTTCGTGGGGTGGGAAGCGGCTGTCATAGGTCAGCAGTTGGGGCTAAGCACTCTTTATAAGTCATCACTCCTTTCAGTCATTATTCTGCGAATACGTCATCATTGTGCGAAAAGCACGCCATTGTGCGAAAAGCACGCCGTGAAAAGCGTCTGAAGAAATCCCTTAAGAACTGCCTTAAGAACTGCCTTAAGAACTCCCTTAGAAACATTGGCGTGCTCGGACGTGCTTGTCATGGGTCTCTAGGTAGATCTACAGTCTAAGCTAAAATATCTGATTTAGTGTGTGTACTTAGGCAAATAATTGGAATAGATAACGCTTTATCTTTAATCTTTGGGCTTAGGGATATATTTTCCGTCTTTATAGAGTTTATGCTCAGGAATACTCGATATCACAGCTTATAGCTTGTCTGAGCGCAAGTGATAAAACAGCCATTTAGGCGATATTGAGCATCCTTATGGTTGCGCTCCATGGTGATGCTCCTGTATGGTTGCACATCTTTATGAGCGATCTTTATGAGCGATCTTTATGATCGATTTTTGTCGCACCAGTCTAAGACTCGATTCCAAGCCCACCAGCGATCGCGATCTTTGATTTGGCGCTGACAGGCAGGGCTACTGATGTAGCCAACATGTCCTCCTTGCGCTGTCATCAGCAGATCTATTGCCGGGTTAGCGGCACAGGCTGTTTTGACATCTTCGACCAAGGTTGGATCAAACAGTGGATCATCAGCAGCATAAATCACCAGGGTCGGCTTTTTAAGCGCTGGCAAAAGGTAGAGGCCACTGGTGAGGGTATAGTACTCTTCTACAGATTTAAGGCCCAAGCGTGGCACGACCATTTCATGATCGAAACTCCAAATACTGTGGACTCTGCTCATGGCTGCCGTATCGAAGGCGCTAGGATGGTCTTGCTGAAGTTGATGCAGCAGCTCTTTGAGCTTACGGGCAATGGCTTTTTCGAGATATTTGCCTAGGGGCGCACAGGTGAGATATTTGAGCGATCGCAACGATTCCAAAGCCGGACAAATCACCGCACAGCCACCCACATCATCCACCGTTAGCCCCAACGATGAACCCCATTGATCCAATGTTTGCGCCGCTTTTACCCCCCAAAGGGCTAATAGTCCCCCCAAAGAATAAGCTGTAAACCAGATCGGACTAGGACAACCCATGCGCTTAGCTGCCGCCGCAATCCGAACAAAATCTTCCCCCTCATAAAGTCCATCAGAGGTCAACGTAGGCGAAAGCTGAGCTGTTTTGCCATGGGCGCGCCAGTCAAAAATAACCACAGCATAGCCCCGAGCATAGGCTTTTCGCGCCATGATGCGCAGGAACCACTGATTGTCTAAATCACCTGTAATTCCGTAAGTACCCACAATAGTGCCTACAGGATTCAAAGGAATTGCCACAAGGCCAAAAATAGGAACACCATTGGCACCTATAAACGTTTTTTCTACAAAAACAGGCTCGGGTTCGCTCAGGGTATCTTGCCAATTTTTGCTGGCTTGCAATCCCACATAGAGCGTCATCATCAGCCCATTTGTCAAAGGCCAAGGTGCGCGATAAGAAACTGACTTCATCCAGGCATAAGCTTTAAATTTCCTGTTGATCTTACCTGTCATCTGGCCTATAGCTTCTGTTAAGTGAGTTCGGACAGCAGTAATCGCTAGAAATCGTTAGAAATCGCTAATGACAGCAGCTAGCTCGACTGACACAGTTCGACTAACACAGTACGACTAACACAGTAAAAAAGCATCCTTACTTTGTCATACCCAATGGGCAGACATAAAAAAATCCCCGGCATTGCCAGGGATTTTTGAACATTTTTGAGCATGGAGAGCAGGAGTCTGACTTGAGCGTCAACAACACGCTACGCCCATGCTTTTCTGGATCTCAGCGCCAACCTACTGAGCCGCGCAAGGGTCAGCCGCGCAAGGGTCAGCCGCTGCACAAGGGTCAGCCGCTGCACAAGGGTCAGCCGCTGCACAAGGCTCAGCCGCTGCGTCAGGTGCAGCCGCATCAGGTGCAGCCGCATCAGGTGCAGCCGCGTCAGGTGCAACTTCCTCGGTTCCTTCAGATTCAACGTCAGCGCTGGGGCCGCAGCTTGTGAGTGCGGTTACACCAAAAACGGAGGCAGCGGCTAGAGCAGCTAGGTACTTAACTTTCATGTTATAACTCCTTGATCCTTAAACTTAAGGGATAGTATCCAAAAAACAGAATTAGCTTTTGAAATACGGCAGTTGTTGCCGTATCGCCCATCAATCTAGACTTTGCGATTATGACCTGTCAAGAGACTATAAAAGTGGAAATTGGCTGAAGATTAGGATTGGCAAAGGTAAGGCGGTTTATTACTCTTTTGTCATGTTCTCTCACTGTGTTTTTGGTACTGAACGATTCATATTCCTGGATTGTTGATTCTATGCCCCTCAAATAAACAATCCTAAAATCGATTACTCTTTTGTTATTTATCTGTTTTTATTCGCTGAAATCCTTTTGCAGACTGGTCTTATACCCAATCTGTAGACAATATTATTACTTCTTCAAGCTGGCCTAAAAGCCTAGTGGCGGCGCTTTTTCTGACGGCGTTTTTTACGGGTAAAGTAACTGCTCATGAAATCGCTGATAGAGTGACTCATGGCACCTATTTCTAAGCCAATGAGAATAGCGAACCATTCTGTTAGGTAATGGTTTATCAAATAAACAAAGGTATTGCTAAGGCTGCTCGAGCTCAGTTGAGCATCCCATAATGCGTTGAGAATTTCGACGCTAATAAGGCCCAAAAGGGCAATCCACACCGCCAGATAAATAACCCGAAGAGCCGTCCCAATGAGGGGGCCGTGGGAAAAGCGAGAGCGGTGCGGCAACGCGATTTGGTACGGTAGCCAAATCCAACGAATAGGCCCCCATCGTTTGTACTGTATAGAGTGAATATCTAAATCAGGGCCGAGCATTAAGCCACCTACTAAGTAAGCAATGGTGGTGATGGCTGTGATCACTGGGCTGCGGGTAAGTCCGTAGGTGATTCCTATCACCAACGGCAGACACCAAAGCGTAATTTGGTCGTGGGTGCGGCCTGATGGCATAGTATTTTTAGCAGTTGAATCAGCAGTTGAAGAAGATGCAATGCCTATTACAGTAATACAAATGTTTCCTTTTTAAAAGAAAACATTTATTTGCATGGGTAATAGGTTTTGTTGCGTGGCGTCTTCTGCTATTATTTGAGTCCGGCTAAAGGCAACTTGGTCGATGTCGGGCGATTAGCTCAGTTGGTAGAGCGCCTCCCTTACAAGGAGGATGTCACTGGTTCGAGTCCAGTATCGCCCATGTCTTTGAAATGCTGACGTGACGCGTTTCAAAAGCATTATTTCAAAGCTCGCTATCGAGTCATCAGGTAACTCTTGTGCAACGGTCTGTGCATTAGGCCGTTGCACACGGCTAAAGTGCCAGAGCCATCTGCTATTTTTCTTTGCCATCTTTCTCTGCCAGAGCCATCTGCCGCTAGAGCCATCTGCCAGAGACGGATGGCTCTAGCGAGCCACTCTGTAGCGTTTGGCACAATATTTGATTTGTCTGACCTGATTTAATGCCAACAAGTCGTTTGACTCAGTTCAGCCTTTCTCCATTGCATCCCAATCTATGCACGAATCTGCGCGTCGTGTCTTAACCGGAGTTGTCTTTTTTCTCTTAACGGTTTTGATGGCAATTCTGGGCTACGTCTGGTTTGGTTGGACGCCCTTAGAAGCCATTTATATGGTCGTTATTACTATTTTTGGGGTGGGGTATGGAGAGGTGAAACCTTTAGATACGCCTTTCCAGAAAATTTTTACCATTCTCGTCATCATTGCGGGGACAACATCTGCTGTTTACAGCGTAGGAGGGTTTGTACAGATGGTGACCGAAGGAGAAATCAACCGCGCCTTTAGCAATCAGCGAAAGCAGTTGACCATTTCTAATTTACAAGGCCATGTGATTATTTGTGGTTTTGATCGCATGGGGCAGGTTTTGTCGGGGCAGCTTAATGAAGCAGGCCAAGCTTTTGTGGTGGTCGAAAATTCGCCTGAGCGCATAGAGGTTGCTGATGCCTGCGGATATTTGTATTACCAAGGGGATGCGACCCATGAGATTACGCTCAAGGAGGTGGGCATTCACAGGGCTAAAGCATTAGTTGCGGTGCTGCCGGATGATAAAACCAACGTCTTTATTACCCTGACGGCGCGCGATCTTAGCCCCAAAATCAAGATTTTGGCCAGGGGAGAGCTGCCCCCGACGGAAAGAAAACTTCGCTTGGCCGGAGCCGACCATATCGTGCTGCCCGATACGATTAGCGCCATTCAAATTTCTAATTTGATTGTTCGGCCGACGGGAATGGACTTGCTCAACAATACCTATGAGCGCAGTTACCTCAATGAGTTTTTGGCCAATGTTGAGGTGCAGATGGAAGAACTGCAGATCAAATCAACCTCTCCGTTTGTGGGCAAAACCCTGATGGAGCTTCAGGTGCGGGGTAAAGGGGCGTTTATGGTGCTGGCCCTACGTCGGTTTAACGATCGGTTGATTTTTCGGCCTTCGGCGACGCAACTGCTGAATGTGGATGATTCTTTGATTATTTTGGGCCATCAAGACAAACTGCCTCAGTTTGCTGAGCACTATCACCTGAAGCGATACCATTTTGACCACCAAGGATTTTCTGCTGCATGATTGATACGTTGTGGCTGTTGCTCTGTTCTGGCCTGGTGTTTTTGATGCAGGCTGGGTTTATGTGTTTGGAGTCGGGATTAACGCGCTCTAAAAACAGTATTAATGTGGCGGTCAAAAACTTCGCAGATTTCGGCATTTCGGCTGGACTGTTTTGGCTTTTTGGATATGCCTTGATGTTTGGCGATTCCCAATCGAGTTGGTTTGGCAGTAGCGGATTTATGCCGACCTTTAGTGACCAGCCGAATAAAGCGGTTTTCTTTTTGTTTCAGATGATGTTTTGTGGTACTGCAACCACGATTGTTTCGGGGGCTGCGGCTGAGCGTCTTAAGTTTCAGGCTTATTTGCTTTTGGCGTTGTTTATTTCAGGAATTATCTATCCACTTTTTT
>JAAUPS010000140.1 GCA_012033015.1 Phormidesmis sp. RL_2_1 | reverse complement strand
GTTAGGGCGAGCCCTAATAGCAGAGTTGGCTCGCCAAGGAGCCAAGCCGATAGCGCTAAGCACATCGGCTCAAGCGAATATGGTGGGGGCAACGCAGGTGGTCTTTTGGCAAGCAGGAAAAGAAGCAAACCTGAAAGAAGTCTTTCGCAAAGTGGACATTTTGCTGATTAATCACGGCATTAATGTGATGGGAGATACCTCTGTTAATGCGATTGAACAATCCTTGCAGGTGAATGCGCTATCGGCTTGGCGGATGATGGAGATTTTTTTAGAGACAGTGGACAATCGCACGGGACGGGCGACCAAAGAAGTGTGGGTAAACACCTCTGAAGCGGAGGTAAATCCAGCCTTTAGTCCGCTGTATGAAATTTCTAAGCGACTGATAGGCGATTTGATTAATCTGCGCCGGACGAATGCCCCTTGTGTGATTCGCAAGCTCGTATTGGGGCCATTTAAGAGCAATTTGAATCCCGTCGGCGTCATGGATGCTAGCTTTGTTGCCAAAGGCATTTGCTTTTTGGCTAAGCGGGATATACGCAACATTATTGTCACCATCAATCCCTTGACCTATGTGCTTTTTCCCATCAAAGAAGTAAGCCAAGCGATGTACTTCAAACTCTTCGCCAAATAAACTGCTGGAAAATCAGTTTCTTCAGTTTCTTTCAATTCTGCACATATCAGGTTTTTCAACCTTCTTTAACCTTACTTTAACCAAAGCTTCTTTAATCAGAATTAATCGTAAGCGCTGCTCAAGCAAGGCTAATATTTCAATTAGACTTAGTGAATGAACATGAAAACTGCTGCCCAGGCTGCCATTTTGCCTTTGTTTCAGGCATTTTCTGATGGATATCGCGTTCAGATTATTGAGCTGCTGCGCGACCAAGAACTCTGCGCCTGCGATATTGCCAAAGCCCTAGGTATCACCCAATCTAAGCTTTCTTTTCACCTCAAGACACTGCGTGAGGCCGGTCTGATTGAAGGTCGGCAAGAGGGGCGTTGGATTTACTATCGCCTAGATTTGCATCAGTTTCTCGTGTTGGAGCGCTACATTGCAGAATTTCGCCGGTTTAGTCCCATTTTGCCCGCCCGAAGTTGCCCTGACTAGACCTTGCTTATACTTACCCCTTAGGCTTTAACGTTTTGTGCTATACGCATCCATAAACCGCTATATGCTCTAAGTATTTTTCAATACAAATTTTTCAATACAAATTTTTTAATGCGAATTTTTTAATGCGAATTTTTTAATGCGAAATCAAAAAAAATCGCTTTCAAGGCTTGACATTTCAATTCAATTTGAAATAATAAAGTACCTCTTTCAAAAATCATATGGTGCGAGTTGCAGTTAATGGGTTTGGCCGTATTGGTCGGTTAGTTTTACGGGCGGCCTGGGGCTGGCCTGATTTATCGTTTGTGCATGTGAATGAGGTGAAAGGCGGCACAGCCGCAGCCGCCCATCTGCTTAAGTTTGATTCGCTCCATGGTCGGTGGCAGCCTGAAGTGAGTGCTGCAGGAGAAGCTCGCTTTTTGATTGATCAACAACCCCTCAGCTTTAGCGAGTATCAAACGCCAGCAGAGGTTCCCTGGGAAGACTTAGGGATTGATGTGGTGCTGGAATGCTCCGGTAAGTTTCGCACACCAGAGCTGTTGTCCGCCTACTTCAAGCGGGGCGTAAAAAAGGTCATCGTGGCTGCCCCGGTAAAACAAGGGGCGCTAAATGTTGTGATGGGCATTAATGACAATTTGTACGATCGTGAGCAACACCATTTGCTCACGGCAGCTTCTTGTACAACCAACGCTCTAGCGCCTGTCGTGAAAGTGATTCACTCAGGGTTAGGTATTCGGCACGGGGTGATTACGACGGTTCACGATATTACTAATACTCAAACGATTGTCGATGCGCCCCATGCGGACTTACGCCGAGCGCGAGCCAACAGTCTCTCTTTGATTCCGACGACCACCGGATCGGCAACGGCGATTACTGACATTTTTCCTGAGCTCAATGGCAAGCTCAATGGCTTAGCGGTACGGGTGCCTTTGCTCAATGCCTCTTTGGTAGACTGTGTGTTTGAAGTGAATACACCAACTACCGTCGAAGCGGTTAATCAACTGTTCAAAACAGCGGCATCGGCAGAGATGGGTCATATTTTGGGCTATGAAGAGCGTCCGCTCGTATCGATTGACTACAAAGACGATCCACGCTCAGCCGTCGTAGATGCCCTCTCAACTATGGTGGTAGACCACACCCAAGTGAAGGTACTGGCCTGGTATGACAATGAATGGGGCTATGCCAACCGCATGGCAGAATTGGCGCGCAAGGTGGCGATTTCCTTGACATGATGAAAGCGGTGACTTCAAGGTTCATGTCAACACAGTTCGCTTCAACACAGTTCGCTTCAGCACAGTTCGCTTCAACACGGTTCGCTTCAACTCAGTTCACTTCAACACAGTTCGCGTCAACACAATTCGCTTCAACTCAGCTTTGAGTCATCTTCAAGGGGAGCAGCTTAAGACTATGGACTCTTCATCACCTCTTAATCAGGTTGGGGTGCGTAACTACGCCCTTGTGACCTTGGCATATTGGGGCTTTACGATTACTGACGGTGCCCTGCGAATGCTGGTGCTACTGTATTTCCACAGCCTAGGCTATACGCCTCTAGAAGTGGCCATGCTGTTTCTGTTCTATGAAATTTTTGGCATTGTCACCAATTTATTGGGCGGTTGGGTTGGCGCTAAATTTGGCGTTAAGCTCACGCTGTATGGGGGAATTGCTCTGCAGGTTGGGGCACTGCTGCTGCTGACGCCTGTTAATGAATCCTGGGCTGTTGCTTTGGCGGTGCCCTATGTGATGGTCGCTCAAGCGATGTCGGGCATTGCTAAAGATCTGACCAAAATGAGTTCTAAGAGTGCTATTCGGCTGGTGATTCCGCAAAACGCGCAGTCTTCTTTGTTCAAGTGGGTGGCTATTCTCACGGGGTCAAAAAATGCGCTTAAGGGTGTGGGCTTTTTTTTGGGTGGCTGGTTGCTCTCGGTCTTTGGCTATGTCAACGCTTTGGTGATCATGGCGGGGGGGCTGTTGGTGATTTTGCTGTCGAGCCGTTGGCTGCCGTCGGGGATGGGTAAGGTGAAGGCCAAGGTGAAATTTCGTCAGCTATTTTCTAAAAGTGCGGAGATTAATATTCTTTCGACGGCCCGGTTTTTCTTATTTGGTGCTAGAGATGTTTGGTTTGTGGTGGGTTTGCCGGTATTTCTTTACAGCAAGCTGAACTGGTCTTTTGAGCAGGTGGGTGGTTTTTTGGCGATTTGGGTGATTGGCTATGGCTTTGTGCAATCGCTAGCACCGATGCTGTTACGGCGATTTGGCTCGGGGCTGTCGCCGCAAGCTGGAACCATTCGATTTTGGACGGCGTTTTTGGTGGCGATTCCAGGTGCGATCGCCCTGACGCTACAAATGGGCTATCCTGCTGGGCAAACCATCATTGTCGGCCTGATGTTTTTTGGTATTGTGTTCGCCTTTAATTCAGCCGTCCATTCCTACTTGGTGCTGGCCTATACCGAAGATGACAAAGTTTCACTGAACGTAGGATTTTACTACATGGCCAATTCGGGTGGACGACTTATCGGCACGGTGCTCTCGGGCTTAGTCTTTCAGCTTTATGGTCTGGTAGGTTGCCTGTGGGCCTCTACTGTGTTTGTTTTGCTAGCTGCGCTAGTCACCTTAAAATTGCCTAATCCTCCGGCGGCGACAGCCCATGGCGGCTAGTGCCATCGTCTCCCTTGACTCTCTTGTTAGCTAGAGGGTTTATGCTGATGTCAACGACAGATTAAGCATAGATGAGAACGGCTAATGGCAGTAACTCCTCCCAATACGACTTTTCTCAACGCCACCGCTCTACAGGCAACGACTTTGCAACTCACGACTTTGCAACTCAAAGGTATGAGCTGTGCCGCTTGCGCAAATAGCATCGAAAAGGCTATTCAGCAGGTATCGGGGGTGAGCCGCGTCCAAGTCAACTTTGCTGCAGAACAAGCTAGTGTTGAATATGACGATCACCGTACGAGCTTAGAGAAGATTCAAGCTGCTGTCGCTGAGGCCGGGTACGAAGCCTACCCTAGAGCGGCTGCAGGTATTGGTCAATCGGATGCACAAGCGCAAGCAGAGGCACAGGCGCAGCAAGCATCGCTACTGAAAAAACAATAGTGAGCGGTGTGATTGGCGCGGTTCTTATTCTGGGCACATTGCCGATGATGCTGGGTGCCCGCATCCCTGGCTGGCCAATGTTTTTGCACAACCCTTGGCTTCAGCTTATGTTGGCAACGCCGGTTTTATTTTGGTGCGGCCAGTCTTTTTATGTTGGTGCTGGCAGAGCCTTTGTCCATCGTGCGGCTAACATGAATACGCTGGTTGCTTTAGGAACCGGGACGGCCTATCTCTATTCTGTTATGGTCACCTTGTTCCCAGATTTTTTGGTTGCGCAAGGGTTATCGCCAGATGTTTATTACGAAGCGGCGGTTGTGATCATTGCTTTGCTGCTGCTAGGTCGCTATTTGGAGCATCGGGCTCGGAGCCATACATCAGATGCGATCCGTCAGTTGATGGGCTTACAGGCCAATACTGCGCGAGTTGTCAGAGCTATTAATGGAGAAGAAACAGAGGTAGATCTCCCGATAGAAGCGGTCATGGTGGGTGACATTGTGATTGTTCGCCCCGGTGAGAAAATTCCGGTGGATGGTGAAGTCACAGCGGGTAGCTCGGCTGTAGATGAGTCGATGGTAACGGGAGAGCCTATGCCAGTGCCAAAAGCCCAAGGTGACGAGGTTATTGGTGCTACCTTAAATAAAACGGGCAGCTTTCGCTTTAAAGCATCGCGGGTGGGACAAGAGACGGTGCTAGCGCAGATTGTGCAGCTTGTTCAAGCGGCGCAAGGATCAAAAGCACCGATCCAGAAATTAGCCGATCAGGTCACGGGATGGTTTGTGCCGGTGGTGATTGCGATCGCAATTCTCACCTTTATCCTCTGGTTCAGTGTCATGGGCAACATCACCCTTGCTCTGCTCGCTACTGTTGGGGTTTTGATTATCGCCTGCCCCTGTGCTCTGGGCCTTGCTACACCCACTTCCATCATGGTGGGCACCGGCAAAGGCGCTGAAAATGGCATTTTGATCAAAGATGCGGAGAGCCTAGAGCGAGCCCACCAATTACAGATTGTGGTGGTTGATAAAACTGGCACGCTCACTGAAGGGAAGCCGACTGTGACAGACTATCTAACCACCAAAGGAATTGCTCACAACAACGAAATCAAACTGTTGCAACTGGTGGCGGCCGTAGAGCGCCATTCGGAGCATCCACTGGCTGAAGCAATCGTCAGCTACGCCGAATCCCAAGGCATTCAGCGAAAGCAGCTCGCTAGCGTGCAAGACTTTGATGCCGTCACAGGCAAAGGGGTACAAGGCATTGTGAATGGCCACCGGCTGCACATTGGCACTGAGCGCTGGATGCAAGAACTCGCCATCAATACCCAATCTCTTCAAAGCCGACGTCAAGCTTGGGAAAAGGCCGCCAAAACGACCGCTTGGATTGCGGTAGATGGCCAGGTAGAAGGACTTATGGGGATTGCTGATGCTCTAAAGCAATCCTCTGCGCAAGCGGTAGCGGCGCTACAAAGCATGGGGTTAGAAGTGGTGATGCTCACTGGGGACAATCTACAAACTGCAGAGGCAATTGCCCAAGCCGTCGGCATTCGCAGAGTCTTTGCCGAAGTTCGACCTGACCAAAAAGCCGCTCTCATTCAGCAGTTGCAGTCCGAAGATTTTTCTAGGCGAGGCCACTCTAGGCAAGGCCCTTCAACAGACCACCAGTCTAAACATTCAGCGAGCCACCCTTCTCAACACACCCAGGTTGCCATGGTAGGCGATGGCATTAACGATGCACCAGCGTTAGCTCAAGCCGATGTCGGCCTCTCGATTGGCACAGGAACAGATGTGGCGATCGCTGCTAGCGATATCACCCTGATCTCGGGCGACCTGCGCGGCATTGTCACCGCTATTCAGCTCAGCCAAGCCACCATTGCCAACATTCGTCAAAATCTGTTCTTTGCTTTTATTTACAATGTTGCCGGTATCCCCATCGCAGCGGGCATTCTTTACCCCATCTTTGGCTGGTTGTTGAATCCGATGATTGCGGGTGCTGCCATGGCCTTTAGCTCTGTTTCTGTCGTCAGCAATGCCCTTCGCCTACGAAACTTTCAGCCCAGAGGGGTTCGCTAACAGTGCCTGAAAATCATTCAGCCCAATCGGTCAAATCATCTCTAGCCGCACCATCTGGATCGAGTCATCTATGAAGCAAAAATTTTCAGCCAGCGACTTAGAACCTCAACCTTGGCTCAATGGCCTGCTTAGCATCAGCTTACTATCGGGCTTATTTTTCTCAGCTCCAGTTGTTCAGGCCCCAGTTGTCCAGGCTCCAGTTGTCCAGCCTCCAGTTGTCCAGGCCCCAGTTGTCCAGGCTCAGAGCGCTCAGTCCAACGAGTTTCGCCGGATTCAGCAGCCCTTAGGGCTAAAAGTAGGCGTTACTGCTGCTGGGATAGGGTTAATCGGTTTGGAGCTATGGTGGTTTCTATACAGCAAACCCAAGGTGACCTCAGCGGCTCACCCCCCGAAAGGCGATAAATTCTGTCTGCTACAGCACGACCTATACAGCACGACCTATACAGCACGACCTATACAACATGACCTGACTGAGTACTCTTGCATTTGAGCGCATATCTGCATAATAGTGATGTCATCCATCTAAGGGCACAGCTATTATGCGTAATGTCGTTCTTCATGCTTTTAACTGGAAGTATACAGATATCATCGGGAATCTGGCCGCGATTCGAGAAGCTGGCTATGGGGCTATATTGATTCCGCCGCCGCTGTACTCTGATCCTAGAGGTGACCAATGGTGGCAGCGCTATCAGCCCAAAGACTACCGGGTGCTGCTTTCTCACTTGGGTGGCAAAAAAGATTTAGAAACGCTGATCGCAGCCTGCCATAGTGGCCCCTCATCGATTGGGGTGTATGCCGACTTAGTGATTAACCACATGGCCAATGAGGCCCGAGCAGATCACTTTGATTTTCCAGGAAAAGAAGAGCTAGAGCGCTATCAAAAAGAGCCTGCTCTGTACGAAGAAAATCGTTTGTACGGCGACTTGAGTGAGGGCCTATTTTCTGGGCTCGACTTTAATCAGTCGGGTGAGATTGAAGGTTGGGAATGGTCAGATCGAGGGTCTGTGCAGTATCAAAATCTATCAGGTTTGCCGGATCTTAAGGATTCTGACTGGGTGCTCAAGCAGCAGCATCTGATGGTAGAAGCTTTGGTCGAAATGGGGTTTGATGGATTTCGGGTAGATGCCATTAAGCACATTACAGAGCGTATGGTTGATAACATTGCCGATAGGCCAGTGGTACGCGAAAAGTTTTGGTTTGGGGAGGTGCTGACCGGCAGTGAGCACGATGAAAGGGTCTTTTTGGATCCTTTTTTGCGAGAGACCTGGATGTCGGCCTATGATTTTCCTTTATTCACCACGATTCGTGAGGCCTTTGGCTTTGGTGGCTCATTGCGCACCTTGGTGCGCCCCGAAAATTACGGCAATGCGCTGCCTTGGGATCGAGCGGTCACGTTTGTGGTGAACCATGATGTCCCTCACAATGAGGGCTTTCGCTCTTGGCTATTGTCCCGCCAAGATGAGCATTTGGCCCATGCTTATGTGCTGGGTAGAGACGGCGGGGTGCCGCTGATTTACTCTGATAACAATGAGTCGCATCACGAGGCCGATCGCGATCGCTGGTGCGATCTTTACAAGCGCCCGGATATCACTGCGATGATCCATTTCCACAATGCTGTTCATGGTGAACCGATGGCGATGCTCTATGAGAGTGATGTGCTGTTGGTTTTCCGTCGCGGCGATCGCGGCATTGTGGCAATCAACAAAAGCGGCTATGGCGAATGGGCCGATTTTAATACCTGGGGGCTGAGAAATCCGGGCCAGTATAAAGATTTGATCCACGGTTATGAAATGAGTCTATCGGGCGGTTCGTTTCCGCTTTTTGTCCCTGCCCAAACGGCCCAAATGTGGCTGCTTCAGGAATAAGCTGCTTCAGGGACAAGCTGTTTCAGGGACAAGCTGTCTGGCAATAAACTACCTTAAGAAATCCACCCATGAAATTCATTGGGATTGATCTAGGCTGGCAATCTGGCCCTAGCGGGCTATGCTGTCTCAGCTTTAAAGGCAAGTCCCTTGCTCTGCACACGCTAGATCACAAAGCTGAGCTAGCAGAAGTGCTGATGTGGGTGGATGCGATCGCCCCTTGTGGTGAGCCTGCCATCATCGCCATCGATGCACCGACCCTGATTCCGAATGCAACTGGAATGAGGCAGCCTGATCGCTTAGCCCATCGATATTTTGGCAAATATCACGCGGGTTGCTACCCTGCTAATTTGAGCCGACCTTTTGCGACTCGGCTGATCCAATTTGGCCGCGACTTAGAAAACAGGGGATTTAATCATGCACCCAACATTGAGCCACAAAAAGAGGGCCGCTACCAAGCAGAGGTTTTCCCCCATCCGGCGACCATTCAGCTCTTTAATCTGCCGCAAATTTTAAAATATAAAAAAGGCCGTTTGGCAGCGCGCAGCCAAGCACTCGGGCAATTACGTGATTATATTTTGACTGGGCTTCCCCAACAGCAGCCCCCGTTAATCATTGATCACTTACCTGAAATCCCGGTAGGCGGCAAGGCACTAAAAGCACTCGAAGATCAGTTAGATAGTATTATTTGCGCCTATGTGGCGGCGCATTGGTGGTATTGGGGGCTAGAGCGAAATGGCGTATTGGGCGATCGCGCCAACGGATACATCGTCATCCCCTGCCCGCCAAACGCATCTGTCCATCTACCCAAAGTCCCGTGAGGATGACGCAGACTCCAACCGCCCATCTCACCCGGCAGAGGCTATAGAAACCATGTTGGATATTGCCATGCAGGGAACTAGGCTGTATCCATAAGGCCGTCAATAGGGTTTTGTAGGGTATGGATATGCCTTTAAAAGAAAAATGCCTGACCCCTTATAAGCCCCCAGGATCAGGCGTTTCTTTTGAAAAGCGGGATATACAAAACCAATTTCAAACTCCCAAAATGCCCCTTAGGAAAATGAGTGGTGTTGTATGCGCTCTTCAGCAGTGGTTTTATTGTCTGATAGGTGTACTGATGCCACCTCGCAGTAAATACGGAACTCTTGGGGAGATTACACGGAAAGGTTTGAGTCAACAATCCGTATATTTACGCTCTGCAAGTCGGTGCCTGTTATGTCTTGGCTAGTGGTGTGGCAGCAGCGGTATCGCTTGGCGGCACTAGCGGTGAGACCCTGCGTCGTCGTACGGCGCTTTTGACTTTGCTATAGCGCTTAAAAATACAATAGTAAATTCAACCCTGGAATGGTTCGAGAAAGAGTCCATAGGAGCAGTGAAATATAGACGGTGCCTAGGCCCCATTGGTACCACACGAGGGTACTGATCAGCCCTGGGACGGCCTGATCTCGCAGGCGAATGTCGCTAAAGCCAAATTTGAACCAGTTGTTGAAACTAAAGTCAAAGTAGCTGAGCCAGTTCCATTTGCGATCGGTGGGTAGGGGTAAATAGCGATCGCGATAAAACGGATACTGGGGAATCACCGGCAGTCGGGCAATCAGCACCTGTAGCTGGCGGAGCGCCCCATTTTTGACAAAATAGCTATGCTCCATCAAATCGTGATAGCGCCCCTGCTGATAAATGCGTGCCATTAGCCCGATGGGCAGTGGTAACACCACCACGCCGACCGCCGCCAAGGTCTGTAGGGGGCGATCGCTGTGCTGCCATAAGATACTCAGCGCCAAGGCTAACGTGCTGCTGCCGCCAATGACCATAGACACGATCTCTGTTCGGGTTGCCACAATGGGGGTCGGTACTCGCCGCCGGTAACGATCCAATATCCAAAAGAAAAAGGCAAACAGTGTCGTTGCTATCAGCCCCACGCTAAAAATGAGCCCCACATTGGTGCCGTAGTGGCTCAGCAGCAGCAGTCCGGCTAGCAGCAGCCAGCGAATGAGTTGGCCGCTACGGTTCAGCACATTGGTGGGCTGGGTGATTACCCGATCACGCACCTTGAGATACGTCGCTAAGTCAATGTCTTCCATTGCCAGCAAATCTGTTCGGCTGACAAAAGGTTGAGTGGCGGCGCGCGCTGCTACTGCCATGGCCTGCTGGCTATTCAACCCCAATGCGGTCAGATCAGCCGGTGCTGCTTGATTGAGATTCACCCCTAAAATTTGTTGTTGAATGTGCGCTAGGCGTAAGCGTTCGGTCGTGTATTCCACTTGGTTCGCATCGCCCACTTGCTCTAGCAGTCGAAAGTTACGCACCAAATTACGTAGCACGGTTTCATTGCTCTCCAATGTCGGCACCGAAAACACTCGACCGATTTGTCCTGGACTGCCCAAAATTTTTGCCTCTGAGGCATTGAAATCAAGATCGGCCACATTAATTGTGGCAGTAGATGCAAAGCGGGCATCGCCAAAGTCAAGCTGGCTAAGGATGTGCGCTCCTCGCAAACTCAAGGGCTGCTGAAACTGAGCCCGCCGAAAGGTAACGGCAGCTTCAAACCGGGCCTCGGTTAAAAATAGGGCCTGCTCGAATCGGCTTTTTTGAAAGCTGATCGGGCCTCGGAAAGCAGTTTGCTCAAAGTCAGCCGGTTTTTGCCAGTGCGATCGCGAAAAATTGGCCCTCTGAAAATCCGCCTGGGCAAAGCGCACATTGTCATAGAAACGAGCCCCCTGCCAATCGGTCGAACCGCCAAAGAGCGCCTGATCGAAGCGGGCACGACCGGCAAAGAGCACCCCACGAAAGCGACTCTCCTGCTGAAACTGACCTCGACTAAATTCAGCGGTACTGGCAAAGCGAGCCCCTTGCCAATCTGCTAGGCGCGCAAAATAGTCTGCGCTGCCTCTACTGGCCCCAAAAAATAAAGATTTGTCCCATCTATCATTCCAGTGAAGCAGGCTTGAGCCAGGTGCAATGGCCCCTGAAAAACATACCTATCTGACTGCACCGGCTGCGGCTGAATGAGCAGTGACTGCGCCAATACCCCGACCCGTGCATCAGTTGCGGGGCTGAGTGAAAAAGGCAAAAGTGAAGCGGTTGGGGGTTGATATTTTTGCTGAAACCTCTCCAAATCGGGTAACCCCAAATTCCCATAGGCCGGTACCCGTAAGCTTAGACGCGACAACACAAAATCCCCTTGAATGAGCGATCGACTCATATCCAATCCGAGGGGCTGTCCTGATGATCGCGAGCCGTTGAGTCCAAGCTGCAGCCGTTTATAAAACTGCTCAGTAAACAAATCATCCTCGCCAGACTGGCCCCGTAGATCAATCGTTAATCCACTGAGATCGACAACCAGTGCCCCGCCTTGGCGAACAGGCGCTGCCAACCGCTGATCAAGCATCGCTAAGGTTAAGTTAGGCGGCTCGTTACCCAAAGTGCCCCCCCTATCTCCTGCCGCCACTGCCGCTACCGACCAATTCAAGGTAGCCCAACAAACCATCAGACAAACGATCCAGCACCTCGCCCAACACCCGCCCAAACGCCGCGCCCGACAAACGATTACCCTAATCAGAAGACCCCGATCGAATAGCAACATCTCCCACCCCCTATTTCTCCGTTGCTTACTTTACGCATATCAGCCACCTACTGCAAAAACAATCGTTCAAGCCAGTCGTTTCAGCCAATCATCTAAGCCAGTTGTCCCTAAAAGATGCTGACTAATCAGCCTAATTTTTGGAATTCGTAAAGAAACATGTGCAAAATTCTATTTCTATTGCGAAGACGCGATATTTCTTACGAATATACGAAGTGAGCAACCACTTTATTTCTAAGAAAGGTAAGCTACAACCTACTCTCGACTTATAAAGAAACCCCTTAAACTCCACCTTAAGACCACAAATCTAATAACTTTTACCCCCAATGTTGAGGTCTTTCGGTTGGCGAGTCACAAGCCCGCTTCGTCCAAATCTTCTGAAGTCTTTGAAATAGAGGAGGCGACAGTCGTAGAGCTGCAAGGTGCTATGGAGCGCAATGTGCTCAGCGCGATCGCCTTGGTAGATCATTATCTAGCCCGCATTAAACGGTTCGACAGCCAGTTAAATGCGTTTATTTCACTCAATCCCTACGCTCAAGCAACGGCAGCGAGCTTAGATCAAGAGCGTGCTGCAGGCCAGTTGCGCGGTCTGCTTCATGGCATTCCCATTGTCGTTAAGGACAATATCAATACGGCTGAATTGCCGACGACAGGTGGCTGTGAAGCGCTAGCAACTTTGCAGCCCAGCCAAGACGCGTTTACGGTAGAACAGCTCCGGGCCGCCGGAGCCATTGTGCTGGGTAAGGCTAACTTACACGAGTTAGCGGGTCGTGGTGAAACCATCAGCAGCCTAGGCGGACAAACTCACAATCCTTATCATTTGGACTACACACCGGGCGGCTCTAGTGGGGGCACAGCCGCTGCGATCGCAGCTAATTGGTGACGGTAGGATTAGGGACAGATACGGTCAACTCTGTGCGATCGCCTGCTTCAGCCTGCAATATCGTGGGGCTCAGGCCCACAGCAGGGCTAGTCAGCCGCGATGGCCTCTTGTCGCTGTCGCTTTCTCAAGATGTGATTGGCCCTATGGGCCGCACGGTAGCCGACGTGGCGGCTGTGTTGGAAGTGATTGCCATTGACGATGCCAACGATCCGATGACAGTTCGTCGGGCAGGGCGAGTCAGCGGTGGCTACCCATCTGAACGCAACCCGAGCCCTCAAAACGAAGGGTTGAAAAAGATCAGCCTTCAACCGGGTGATTTAACCCCGAATGGTCTAAAAATAAGCGTATCGGCATCGTGCGCAGCTTATTCGGCAAGGGGGCAGAGCATGGAGAAGTCAATGTCATTATGGATGCGGCCATTAGCGTGATCAAAAATCTCGGGAGCGCTTGCCTGCAAGTTCCTGTCAGCATTGACATTGAGCAGATGATAGCAGAACTGTCCCTCTTGTTATGGGAGGGTAGGCTGCACTTTGATCAGTATTTGCAAAGCTTGGGCAAAGCCGCCCCCGTCAAAAATCTAAAAGCGCTGATCGGCTCAGGCCGAGTACATCCTTCGATTCAACCACTGCTGCGCGAAATGCAGGCTGTAACCAGCCCTTTAGGTGATAGTGAATATTGGCAGCGGCTGTACCCCCGGCGAGCCGAGCTACGGCAGATCTTGACCTATGTTTTTCAGCGCTATCGGTTAGATGCCCTGGTATACCCCCATCAAAAGTGCCTGGTTGCGGCCATCGGCGAACCCCAACAGGAGCGCAATGGGTTTTTGGCGGCAGCCAGCGGTTTTCCGGCGATTACGGTACCTGCGGGTTTTTCTGAAGCTGGCTTGCCCGTTGGCCTTGAGCTCATGGCACTGCCTTTTCAAGAAGCCAAGCTGCTAAAAATGGCCTATGCCTATGAGCAAGCCACCCACTGGCGACGTCCGCCTGAACTGTAGCGTTTCTCAGCGGCATTCGAGCTGCGTCGTCGTACGGCGCTAAGGAATGCTCACCAAGACAGCGGTGAGACCCTGCGTCGTCGTACGGCGCTAAGGAATGCTCACCAAGACAAAGTCAGAATGCATCCTTAACTTTGCTACATAAGGCTTTTAGCC
>JAAUPS010000362.1 GCA_012033015.1 Phormidesmis sp. RL_2_1 | reverse complement strand
CCTCAGGAACTGGACGTGACTAACTACAAATCGCTCACTCTCGAATATTATTATCTTGCTAAAAGACCTACTCTAGAAAACCCACAAGCTGACCGATTGGCTCAGCTCTTGGATATTGCTTACACCGATAGCACTTTTTCACTGCTTGTCAATGAAGTAGATGAAGCCCTCTTTCACGCCGAGTATATCGCGAATCCAGCAATAGCGGATCATGCTAACGACCAAGCAGCCATCGTTAAAGAGTTCGTTCTCAACACTGACGACATCTCACCTGATGACACCATCGCTTCGGGTGAAGCGATTTCTTTAACGCAGAATTTTCTCCGCTTTTATCAACAGACAAATCAGGAATACACTTCGCTACCTTACAACCCATATAATCAAGCCTTTCACAGTGGTGGCTCCTCTGAAAAACTTCAAACGCGGCTAGCAGAAAATCTTGCAACTACATCTTTTCAGGCGCAGAGCCACTACGATATGCGCAGTCATCAAGTTCAATATTCATCAGAACAATTTCAAGAAGAAGCTTCAGCCTCAACTCTTTCCTCCTAAGAAAAGATTCTCTTTCTATTGCTTAGTTTCGTTAGCTAGCACATTCGCTATCGCGGCTTTTTTCTCTGCTTGTGATCTCCTTAATTATACTAACAGCAACGTTCTCAATCTTCAGCAAGCTAATAAACACATCAAAGAATCTCAAACAATCACTCAGGCTGCTTTACCTCAGCCTGCCATTGATAAAGAAATTTCTATTTTTATGCTTGAACAAAAACAGTTGAAGGCCGAATCTGAGCAAATTAAGGCTGAACAAAAACAAATTGAAGCCGAGAAAAATAACAAACCCGCTGACGCAGAACGGTGGTACAACCTCGCTCAACAACAGAAAAATAACGCGCAAGGTTATCTCCAGAAAATTCATAGCGAGAACACCAAGCGACTTGTCCTTAGCAGTGCAGGAAACTTCTAGTTATTGAGGACAAGCGACATAGTTCCAGTTTGGCAGGTAGTCATCGAAAATAGCCAGCATCTGCTGTTTGATGGCAAAAGACCTTTAGCCCACTAAGCATAGAAGCCTTGGCCATCAGGGCACAGTCGCAGGCAAAAGGCTTTAGCGGCGATCACGCATCTACGAAGGACATATAAGTACGGTTCTAAGCTACAGAGCACAGGCGATCTCACCGCCCGCTAGCGGCGATTCGGTCAGTTCCAGAAAACGTTTAGGGGCGCTCTATGCAGTGCAGTGATTTCGCTGCTGCACGAATCTCCAGGGATAACTTTGTGGACGATCTCGCTACCTGATGAAAGCAATCTCATCAGGACTTACGCAAATGAAGGACTTGAGCACTACTTGTGGTGGGAACCAGATTGCAAAAACTCTATATATAGAGCCACTGCGTAAGTCCTACTCATGATGAACGAAGACTCCATTACCACAGGCGATCGGACTATCTAACTGAGAGCGATGCCACTGCGTTTCTAGCAGCATCACCCCATGAGCTAGCTTATCTATCTCTATCACATACGCCTCATATCGACTCTCACGAGCCGCTAGCCGCAGTTTATAGGCTCAACTCCAATCCATATCTGGCTGCTGGGTTTCTCTCAACATGCCTTGGCAAATTGTTTCAATTTGCACCAAGTGAATTTGGCTCATCTGGCAAATCAACCTAGCCAAAACTCAAGCAGTTCACGAAACTACTACTACCGTTCATGGCACGAAATATACCATCATTGGTGCGATCCATACCCCCTCGGGTAAGACGGTTTCGATCTTCACCGTCTGGATCGTCGATACTGGAAAAGACGCGCCCCGATTCATTACTGCCCGACCCCACAAAGACTGCTAAACGATAAGGATGAATTCATGATTAGGGAACTCGATATCGTCACCACCACTCGCGATATTCATGAGCACGGACTTACGAAGGGCTCTCGGGGCGCGGTGGTGCATTGCTACAGCGACGCACAGGGCTTCGAGGTCGAATTCATTGATGACACCGGAGCCGCCGCTAGCGTCTTGACTTTGGAAAAAGCCGATATTCAACTCGATAGGACAACGATTCAAGCACAGGTCGTCGAACTGCTCGATTACCTTCCCGAAGACCTCCTGGCGGAAGTCCGAGACTTTGCTGAGTTTCTACAGCTCAAGCAAAGTAAGCAGGCTGGCTAGCTCGCTACAACAAACCGTTAGCCTCTAACCATACCCGCTGCCACAGACGGGCGGCGATCGCGCAGCCTGCCAAGAGAAGTACCGCACGTCGCCGGTCGGGTGATGGTGGGAGTGAGGGATAATGGCAGCATGACAGTGATCGCTCTGATGAATGGCCGCTCTTATTCTTCATCGCTGTTCACCATCTCTTCACCGAACAACCTGCGGTCGATATCACCGATGGGGAAATGTAGAGGCATCTCATTCCCTAGCAACCCTAATAACATGTTCGGCAAGCTTCTTCCTACGGCTACTCTGGCTGGCACTATTGGCTTGGTTTCTCTCGCGTCCCCTTTGACAGCTCCGACCTCAGCTCAGGAAGCTGATTACCAGCAGGCAATGAGGGCAGACAACTTCTCCCTTTGGAATTCAGGTGAGATGAGCGGCATCGCTTTTGACGTGTGGCGCAGACCCGCTGCTTCTGGTGGTGGCTTCTACTATTTTCTCTGGCAAGGCCAGTATGGCCGTGTGGCAGACACTGGAGATCCGGAAGTCGTCGTTTTCTTTGATAGCAATATAGCCCAGTTGAAATCTGAGCTTTTGACCGATTGCTATAACGCACCAGCTACCAGCACCACTTGCCTGAACCCAGAATCGAAGCCTGCGCACTATCGCTATGATCGCCCCTGTGCATTTCCTTGGCAACAGCCGCTGACGGCAGTATCTGCGGTGACAGGGCTGCGATCTCTCGTCCTGGTATCTTCTGATGGGTCAAGTCCCTTGGCTGGCCTCGTCATTGCACTAAAAATCTTTCGACAGACTATAAAGTCGAAAGCGATCGCTCCCATAGATAATGAGACTATCTAGGCATCCATATGTAGTACATCGGTTGTTCGATAGCATACTCCACAAAACAGCTATGCTTCCGATAGTGACGGGTTTAGCAGCGCTAAGAACTGTCACCTATAGGGTACTACCTTTCTTGACATAAAGTAGATCAGCAAAGACAACGTAGACAAACCCTAGCAGTCCCGCGCCGTAGATGAGACTTAAAGAAAGCGGCGATGTAAATGTACTGAGCGGATGGTTTCTTAAATTCCAGTGCAGCCCTGCATGGATAAACATGAAGGAAGCTAGACCAGTTCTTGTCCATCTCCGCACAGCTTCCAACGGATGTTGAGTAAGCCACAGTAAGATGGCTACAGCAGGAACATGAAGCGTAACAAACAGGTTGCGGGCTAGTAGATCGGGCAAGCGACGTAGGACAAATAGAATTCTCCACTCTGCTTGCGTCATCGCGTCTAGCTCATGGGCAAGCAACGTAGAGAAGCTCAAATTAAACAACAAGTTTCTCATACGCCATAGCCTTGGCTGTTTAGCCACTGCTCTCTTTGATAGAGGAACAAAGAGAGACTACAGCAGAGGCCTACACAGCAGGTAGCTAAGGCGTAGAGTGCGAGTCGATTAGCAGGCATTCCTAGCCGCTTAAGTTCAATCCGCGTAAAGGCTAGGAATATAACCGCTGTGATAATAATGTCGCTAGAAAGTAGGGTTAAAACGAATGTGCTGAAAGCTTGGTTGAAGAAACTGTCAACGGAAGCGTCACCTGATAGTAGAAACTGCGAGAAGATACCCCACGAAATGATAACGCTGAGTATGCTACAGATAGCGTAGAACCTGCTTCTATCCGAAGCCCGTTTGTCCGTTTGGTTGAGAACTGTCTGCATTCTGACTCTCCTTTGCTTTGTGGTCTTTGAGTGCATACTTGTATTGTGCGCTCAGCAGATAACTGTTTCAATTACCTGTAAGGTAATAAGATTAGAGCGTTCGACAAGAGGCGTCAGGAAGGGTCATTTGAATGGCAGCGGTCACAGATAGTTCGTTTGGTCAGTTATTGAAGCAATGGCGATCGCAACGTAATTTCAGTCAACTCGACCTTTCCCTCACAAGCAACGTCTCTCAGCGACACATCAGCTTCATTGAGTCAGGGCGCTCTAACCCTAGCCGCGACATGGTGCTTACGCTTTCAGCCGTGCTAGATATTCCGCTACGCCAACAAAACAAGATGTTGACGGCTGCTGGCTTCGCGCCTATCTATTCAGAGTTTGACCTGAGCGATCCAGAAGTTGCGCCTATCCGCCGCGCCTTAGAATTCACGCTGCGACAGCAGGAACCTTACCCAGCCTTAGTAATGGATCGCTATTGGAACCAGATCGTGATGAATAAGGGAGCTGAGAGTCTTATAAGATGGCTGACAGGCGAGAAGGAACT
>JAAUPS010000361.1 GCA_012033015.1 Phormidesmis sp. RL_2_1 | reverse complement strand
CTCAAAAATGGCTTCTAAAAGTTGTTGTGCAGACGAATTACCTGCTTTTCTGACCGCGCGGGCATATTGATTTTTGACCTGCGATCGCCCCGCTTCTAGCTGCTGAAGGCACAGATAAATCCCTTGCAAAATATCAATCGGCTCAAAGCCCGTGACCACGATAGGCACCTGATAGGTTTGGGCTAGGCGATGATACCCTTCATAGCCGGTGATGCTGCACACATGTCCGGCGGCGAGAAACCCCTGTACCTGACAATTGGGGGAGGCTAAAATCGCTTCCATGGCTGGCGGAACCAGCACATGGGCCACCAGGACAGAAAAATTCTTAAGATGAAAATTGTGGTGGGCTTGATAAATGGCCATTGCTGTGGCGGGGGCAGTTGTTTCAAATCCTACTGCGAAGAACACGACTTCTTTGTGGGGATGCTGTCGGGCCAGGGCTAGGGCATCAAGCGGTGAGTACAGGATGCGGACGTCTCCGCCTTGGGCTTTAATGCTGAGCAAATCGGCTGAGGTGCCGGGTACTCGCAGCATATCGCCATAGGAACAAAAGATAATATGGGGGTCGGCGGCCAGCAGCAGGGCCTGATCGATCAGGGCCGAATCGGTGACACACACCGGGCAGCCGGGGCCATGGATGAGGGTAATGTCGGCAGGCAGCAGTTGATCGAGGCCATATTTGACAATGGTGTGGGTCTGGCCGCCGCAAATCTCCATGATCTGCCAGGATTGGGTGGTAAGGGATGCGATCGCCCCTATATAGTCCCGCATGAGCCCTTCGTCTCTATACTCGCTGACGTACTTCATAGGGCCTCTCCTAATGCCGCCTGAGAAAAGGCAAAAGAGGTCTTTTGGGGTAGATCTGTTGCCTTTTCTTGCTCCAGTTCTGTATCCAGTTCTTGATCCAGTTCTGTATCCAGTTCTTGCTCCAGTTTTGTATCTAGTTCTTGATCTTGATCTTGATCCCATTCTGCTGAACTGCCGACATAAATACCTAAATCACGGGCCGTCGTTACCCAAGGATCACTAAGCTCTACTGGGCGAGTACATTGGTGGGCCTGATGTCGCTGTTTAATCAATGGGATGACCATGCTCAGTGGCCGACTATCTACCTGTCCTTGGGACCAAATCACCATCTGCTGATACTGCTGAGCGGCAATGAGTTCCACCGCTTTACGGCCAAAAGCAGCCGCGATCAGGCGATCAAAAGAAGACGGCATACTGCTGCGCTGAATGTGCCCTAGGGTAGTTGCCCGTGTTTCTAAGCCCTGAAGCACACAAAACTCAGGGTTACCTGTCTGGCAGAGGCGATCGCTATGATGCTGAATTTGCTTGGCGAGACTATCGCCAATGTATTTCTCTTTTTTGCCCGCCTGATTTCGCACGCCTTCGGCCAAAACTATTAGGGCAAACTGACGGTCGTTGTGTCGCAGTTTCACAATCTGCTGACAAACATCATCGAGGACACTATCTGTAAGCTGAGGAGTCAGCTCGGGGATTAAAATCACATCTGCCCCCCCGGCAATACCAGACTGAAGGGCCAAATGACCAGCATCGCGGCCCATCACCTGCACGACAATAATGCGACTGTGGCTAGCCGCCGTAAAGGTGAGGTCATACAGGGCACGGGTGACGGTATCAACGGCTGTGTCAAAGCCCAGCGCCCGCTCAGTTAAAGGCACATCGTTATCAATCGTTTTGGGAATGGCAATCCAGTTCCAATGTCCTTGTTCAGCGAGATCGTTGATAATGTCAAGGCTGCCGTCACCGCCAAGGGCGATTAGCGCATCGAGCCCGAGCTTTTGGTAGCCTTCTAAAATCTCTTGGGCGATTAGGGGATCGCTCGGGTTGCCTTTATTCAAAGAGCCGAGAATGCTACCGCTGAGAAATTGGAGAATATCCATTCCATGTAGCAGACCGGGAATGTCGAAGCCATGATCGTATAAGCGAAAATCTTGGCTGTGGCAATTGCCTTGCTCTAAGGTGATCAAGCCCTGGGTGCCGTAGGGAATTCCGTAAATTTCCCAGCCGCGCTGTGTTGCACACTTGACAACCGAGCGAATCACCGCGTTGAGTCCGGGGCAATCGCCGCCGCTGGTGAGGATGCCAATTTTTGGAGTAGGTGTGGTTGAAAGAGACCGCGAAGATGCCATAACCCGACCTCAAACAGACGACCGATGGCGCTGTAGCTGATAAGTCTTGAACAAAAACAGCCTATTGGACCCTGTCTTTGCAAGTCTGTAGGACAGATGAGCGAGCTGGATAAAGTAGGATCTGAGCTGGATGGCCACTGGAAGATAAACGGTGTAGGTAACGGTTGGGTTTCACCATAAGCGAATACTGTGAGGAAATTGTGAAGTAACCATTCAGCTCCGAGGGCTCAAGGGGCTGTTACAGGCCGTTCTTGCTACGTTTGTAGGTCGCTGTTCTTAGTGGGGGATATTGTTTATAGCGAGCTGTGACCACCGTCGCTGTGCCAAAGCCACCATACCTTTGAGGACTAGCGTCTCGCCTGTCATCTCTCCTAGTTCTTCGAGCGCAGTGCGAATCGAGTCCACTTGGTAGAATTTCCATCTACCGAACAGTTGATACCAATAGGGTTGTTGCACATGCACTCGAAAAAGATCTAAACCGAAACCACAGACCAAAAAGATGAGAATGCCTATCCCGATTAATCGCATCGCTTGAGGATGTAAGTTAAAAAGTCGCAGCAGGTCTCGGTAAAAGAGAATGGGAACCGCCAATCCTACAGCAAGGTAAATGGATTTCCACAGTTGATGGTGATTCGCTAAAAAGTTTAACTTTAACAATTCGTCTAGGGAAGCATATAAGAACAAGAGGGCGGTAAAGGCCAGCAGCCTGCGAGAAGGCGGTACGGCTGAATTGCGATAGGTGAGACACATCCACAACGGCAGAGCACCGAGTAAGAATAATTGGATCGCTTGCAGCCAGGAGGGAAGGGTTCTAGCTCCATTCACATCGAATAGGGGAAATGGATTGCCGCCATTCGCATGAACGCTGATTGCGTACAGCGTGACGAGGATAACTTCTAGACTAATTACTAGAGGAAACCAAAGGGATTTTTGTACGGTCATGATACTGGTGAACAATGGTGATCGTAGTTTTTAGATGTCATTGATGTCATGGTCTTGGGATGTTATGGTCTTGGGGGTGTAGTATATTTCTTCCCGTGTTTCCCACGTCTCTATCCTGACTTGGGACTGACTTGGGACTGACTTGGGACTGACTTTTTCAAGCAAGCTGCGATCGCAAAAAAGCTGCATCATCTCCCAACCCCGCTCAGCGCTCAACGGATTAAAAAACATGCCCGCTGCTTTCGCTTGAGCTTGGGGATTGGTAAAGGCATGGCCAGTATGGCCAAACATATGAATTTGCCAATCTGCCCCGCGCCGCGTCAATTCATCAGCTAAAGCGACTGTCTGCTCACGGGGCGCTAGTGGATCTTCCCACCCATGCAACACCAACACCGCTGCTCGAATCGTCTTTTCACTGGCGAACGGCGGCGGATCGTAAATGCCATGAAAGCTAATTACAGCGCGAATATTTGCTCCTGAGCGGGCTAAATCCAGCACACACTTACCGCCAAAACAAAAGCCAATGGCCGCTACTTTGTTTTCATCCACTTCGGGTAACTGGCGAATGGTCTTCGTCGCTAGCTGCATATGCTTGAGCAGCAGTGTGCGATCGTCGTTGAGCACCGCCATTAAGGCGCTGGCCTCCTCCGGCGTCGTCGCCCGTTTTCCCTGACCATAGATATCGATGGCAAATCCGACATACCCTAACTCGGCTAGGCGCTCTGCCTTTTGCGTCTCAAAGTCAGATTGCCCCCTAAACGTGGGTGCAATCATAATTCCTGGCCTTGGCCCCGTCTGCGAATTGTCCCAGCTAACGGTGCCTTCAAAGCAGCCGATGGCTGCTTCATACACAATCGATTCGGTGACTATCACAGCAGGTGTCCTCAACGGCGATCTTACCTTAGGCTATCAGAGCCCCTAGCACTTTCAACCACCCGCAGCGGTAAGCTGCGAGTAGATCGGGCTAGCGGGCTAGCAAGCCGACCGCAGCAGAGCAAAACACCTGCGCCTCGGCCTAAGCTACCCTGTCAATCACAGCGAAGGAGCACTTTTGAGCCTTTGAGTACAGGCTTAATAGTAGCCATCATTCAGGAATTTCGTTCTCCTATAATTGATGCATCTCTGTTAATGAATTCCTGACGGGGCGACACAATGGCTAGAGCGTAGCAAGGACGGCCTCTATCGCCCTGAGGCCCCGCAATGATACTCAATTTTGTTGCGGTCTAGGCTCAGCAATGCTTGGATTTGTTGCTGACAACACTGCCAGCAAGGAGCCCAGCGATAAGCGGTTAGTCCAACATGAAAGGCACTATGTCGTTTGTGATT
>JAAUPS010000360.1 GCA_012033015.1 Phormidesmis sp. RL_2_1 | reverse complement strand
GGCCGCGTCGCGCACCGCCCTGACGATGCCGGGGTCGATCTCGTGCAGCTTGATCTTGCGGTAGCCTTCGCCCAGCGCTTTCTCGACGTCGCGCAGCACGGCCTTGCGGTCGCGCAGGATGAAGAGCGACGCGTAAGCCTCGATCGGCTGCCGGACGGTCGGGCCGCCCAGATAGACGCCAAGCGGCTGGCCGGCGGCGCGCGCGGCCTCGGGCGTGGGTGAGGTCGAGAAACGTAATCCTTGATTTCGATTAATCGTTCTTCTCTGACATCGCCGCTAAACGTTGAAAGGTTAGGCAGCTCAAAGAAATTGTTCGATTCTTCAGCAATATTTAGATACGCGCCGTCGTCGCCCGCCAGATGCGTGATTGGCCCAAAAGTCGAATCCCCCGATTCCCGTGGATAATCCACAACAACCATCGGGATATCAGAACACATCGCCAACATCAATATTTGGCCAAAGAGAACTGACTTACCGCCTCTAGTCGCCGCTAAAAATAAAATATGGCGAAGAACACCTTCGATATCTAGATAGAACGGCGTTCCCTCGTCTTCAGTGATGAATTCGAGCCCCTGTTTGTCAGGACTCGTCACCTTAACGATAGGCATGAACGCAGCCATGTTACTAGCATGAAACGCTCTGCTGCGATCATACGGATTAAACAGGGGACGGCTGTAGGAAAGTTGTGGGTGACACTGCATCCATGTTTGGTAGGTGTAATCCCCTTCCATCTCAAACGAGGCAGGCATAGAAAACTTGCTCTGCAATCGGCGGCAGCTAAGCTGCAAGTCTTCTGGGCTATCGGCTGAGACGACGAAGCATAGTGACATCTTCATTGGGATATTGCCGCTGTACAGTTTATGTACGGCTTCGTCTGCATCCTGCTGTAGCTGCTGCGATCTGGTGTTCGGCAGGCCACGCTTTTCGGCCATCCGAATCGCGTCTCCCGCTTGTCTCTGAAGCAATTCAACGTTTCGTTCGGCCAGTGACGCCGAGGCTTTTGTAATCGTTACGACTATTTTGTAGTCATACAGATCAGTCGGCTTATCGTAGAGATACTTCAGCATGGCTCCGGCATCGGGCCATCCCCCAGGCTTATGGCGCAAAGTTACAACGCCTGTAATCTTGCGCTTACCGTTTGGCATAACCTGTGAAATGTAGTCTCGACTGGCAATAGGGACGTTAGCCCTATCATCAAATAGCCAACTCGACAAATGAAGCTCGTCATCCTGCCTATAGAGAAGATTTACACCGTCCCATTGGATTACTTGTGGCAGCTTTCTGACAGGGGAGTAGTTAAATTCCTCCCACTGCTCTCGCGCCATTTGCTCGCATGTCAAAGGCGTGATCGTCAAACGCATTTGGTTAGTCAGGATATTGAACCAATCGTCGTACCCAGCCTGGGCATTGCGGAAAAGTTGCTTGAGCCGCTCAGGGGAATCGCCCGTGGTTTCGCCTGTGAACTTTTCCCACCGACCTTTGACCCATTCAGCCGTCTTAGAGACGAATACCTCTGTCTTGTCTTTGATACGAACAACGTGACTGCTGGTAACGGTTACGTAGATCCGTATTTTTTTGCTCTTATATCTGGCGCGCGCTTTAGCTATCTTCTCTTCTTTACTTGACAAGAAGTACGGTGCAGGGCTAGCCGCACTTTTAACCATTTCGAGGAAAAGCTCTGATGGAGCAGCGTCTGCTAACTCTTTGTAGAAAGAAAGTCTAGATGCATTGTCCGGCTTCACGTTCTGCACGATGAACATAGTTTCACTATTTGGAAAGGCTTTGAAGCCAGCCTCAAAAAAATTCAGCAGTTGTTTCCATCTGCTGATCGCTCATAGTGGGATGTACGCCATGAGTTTCAAAACAAAACCGGAACTGGTAGTCGTTCCCATTCGATAAAAGGGCCGCCCCTGGCTTGCCATTTATCGCGAGAAATTCGACGTAATCCTCTAGCTGAATAAAATTCTCAATAGCTTGTCTCTTCTTCCCTCCCATAAATACGACCTTGGCTTCTTTTTTGCGAATTTTCATGTTACTTGCTGCGCTTTAGTGTGAATGGGATAGCCTTCACATCCGCCCGTACCCAGCGGGGCGGGGTCTGGAACTTAACGATTAATCTCCACCATTCCTGCCCAAATAAGAAAAAGTAAGCTGTATTAAAGCTGAACGCAGTCAAAAGAAGCATGTATATCGGCAGCTCCAGCATCAAAGGGATCATTGTCGATAGACCAGTAACAAACATCGCAGGCATGATGATTGCTACTGGCAAGGAAAACATTCTTGGGCGCGTGTCTAAGACACGGCTTACCTCTCTTCTTTTAGTCATAGAGATTGCTTTAGACTACGTATCTGATCTGTCAGCTAGGAGTAGATCCGTCCAACCATGAAGGTGACAAACCCAAGAAACACAATGGAAGCCCCCATCAACGACAACCAGGGCATCCATCCTTCAGCCCCCCTATTTAACTGAGTGAGGGCAGCAATCCCGCTGGCGACAGGGATTGCTAAAAGGAGCAACTCAATAAGGCCCAGAAATCCGTCCATGCCCGTCCCCTCCTCCCAACCGGCTGAGGCTAGATCAGAGGCAATGGCTTCCCTTGCTGGATCAAGAATCAGCGCATGACTCGGATGCGCTGATAGCATGATGAAGCTAAGTGTGAACATAGCGAGGCCGAAGCGATTTATGAACTTACGAGAATTTTTCATTAGCAATTCCAACTCGTTTATGTTTATGCCGATACGCAGACTCGACAACAACATAATTACGACAACAATCCGAAGGGTGCAAGCAATTGCACTGGAATTTCTTAGTTCTGTGTAGACATGAACTAAAGTCGGTGTAGCCTTTGAAAAGTTTTGTATATATGTGTCAAAAACTTTATCGCTCGCAGCTCGCTTACTCTTATTACTAGTAAAAATTTATACTGTCCTCCTAGCACCTCCTTCAAACAAAAACTGTTATGCTCAGCCAAACAATTCCGTCTAGACAGCATGTACAACAATACGTACAATCTGTTCATGCATCATCTAGGACAACCAGACATAGGACAACCAGAAACGCGGCAAATTATATGAATGTAAAATTCTATACAGCAGATCTGGAAGAGCAGCTTAGAAAATACTGTTCATCGACCGATCGGTCGATGAACAGTGTTGTAAACGAAGCGGTATCAGGTTTTTTTCTGTTTCACCTAACGCAAAAAACAGCGACATTGGTGATCGATTTAGAGCAGTGATCGCGCTTTCTCACGGCATTGACTTTGCTGAGTTTGAACATCTACTCGATGTAGTAAGGCAAGATGCTTTAACTCAAAACGCTGAGATGGCTGACTTGTTGACAAGCGCAATTTCAGAGGGATTTACACAATTAAAAGCTCGCTACAAACTGTGATCGCTTCCTTTTTCTCGTTCAGAGTATTTTAAAATATTTTTATATTTATTCATCCAAAGAGGGTGTAGTGTTTCTAGCGGCAACTCATTTTTCTTTTTTCTCAAAAGAAGACTTGCCCACTGATTTCTATCTCTAGACGCATTTAGTCCCACTGCGTTTACGATGTTTTGTCTACGCCTGGAAAATTCCTTCAGCACATCTGCGGGATATTGTTCTAACTCCCACATATCGTTCCCCGAAACCTGTAGCTTGTGGCCGAGAGATTTTACGCCCTCGGCCAATTTGTCACGATATAGCTTCCCTAAATATTTGATTCGCTCGAAAATCATCCGCCGAGTGTACAGAGCCTGAAATCTATCTTCATCTTTGTTTTTCGTAGCGTTGAGAATAACGATGTGGTTGTGGATATGCGGGTCTAGGTCGCGACTCAGCGTGTGCTGGAAGTTTGCCCCTATCGTCCATCTGGTATTTGCAAACTGACTCTTTTTATTCCGATACGTTCTACTCTGCGCGCCCGCTTCGAGTGCTGCGTAGGTATACGAAATCGCTTCTCTATGAGCTTCTAGAAGCTTGGTGTCGCCCTCTACCAATATGCCAATCGAAACACTCTTGGGCGCTCCGAACGTGCAGTCGTACCCTGCTATGCGGTCTGACCTGAGATTTTGCACTAGCTTATCTCCGTTAGGCTGATAGCCATCGAGCAACAGCTTAAAGTCGGGCGGCTCAACTGCCCCCGACAGACCTAGCTCGACTGCACCCTTGCCCACCCATTCAGAGCGAAATGTACCCGCCTGCGGCTCAGTATAGTACCGCGCGGCATGGGCACTTTTGGCGACACCGACTGTCATCATATTTTTACCCAAAATCGAAACGCTATGGTGTGGCCTCTAAAACATAGCGCTTTCGCCACGCCTCGGAGTGGTCTTTCGTTGCGGTTCCCCCTGCTTCTTTCGACTTTCTGTCGGTTTGTAGTCGGCTTCAGCAGGGGTTTCTATACGCGATCGCCCATTTATGGCCATGTCAAACCCGAC
>JAAUPS010000139.1 GCA_012033015.1 Phormidesmis sp. RL_2_1 | reverse complement strand
AACAAGCGCTGGATTCGTTGTTGACTCTAAAATTTCAGTCATTCAAAAATATAAAATCTATGGGCTGACAAGGTATAACAGACTTATTCTTCATCAGAAGGCGGCAATATATCAGGCACCGGCTCTGGGATAGGTTCTGGTTCCGGAATAGGTTCTGGGATAGGCTCAGGTTCTGGAATAGGTTCGGGTTCTGGTACGAATTCTGGTTCTGGTTCCGGTACAAATTCTGGTTCCGGTACAAATTCTGGTTCCGGTACAAATTCTGGTTCTGGGATAGGCTCAGGTTCCGGTTCGGGTTCCGGTTGGGGGATAGGTTCGGGTAGCGGATTGTTGACGGCTTCGGGAGTAGAAGATGCACTTTCAGGAATAGCTTCTTGAACAATCTCTTGTTCAGGGACAGGCGTGGTTACGAATTCTCTTTCGCCTCGCTGCTGAGCATCGCGCGATCGCTCCGATCCTTCAATGCCAAAGTCAATCTCTACCGAAACCGACCCACTGCGGCCACCGCTATCTAACTGGTAGCTGCGGGCCGCTTCCAAAGCCGCTCGATCCAGCGCAGCATTACCGCTCGACTGTTCAAGCACCGCGCCAATGACATTACCGTTTTCATCATATTCCAGGCTGACTGAGGGGGAACCTTCAACGCCCGATTCTAAGGCTTCTTCGGGGTAGGCGGGGCGATCGCACTGCCGACAGCTCACCGTCGTAGAGCCGCTGCTATCGCCATCGCCATCCCCGCTAGACGTTCCCGATCCCTCGGCGGGGCCATCGCGACGGGCAACATCCGTACCTGATTTGTGGGCGTAGCAGACGGTTCGCCCGATGATTCGGCATCGCTGCTCAATCCCGTACCTACTCTATTAGCTTCTCTGGATCGGGCACGCTCTAGCCTTGCTCTAAGCGCATCTAAATCAGGGTCATTGTCATCTGTTGTCCGGTTAGCGGCTGTCTCAATCGGCTCAGAATCGCTTTCGGCTGTTTCAGTTTCAGTAGATTCTTCCGCTTCTGTGGATGTCTCGGTTTCTAGGGTTTCCGAAGGTGCGTCCGTTGTCTCGGTTGGCTCTGTTGTTTCTGGCTCTTCTACAGTCTCTGGCTCTTCTACAGTCTCTGGCTCCGTGACCTCTGGCTCGGAGGGTTCGATGGGTGGCTCGGCAAGTGCAGTTTTAGACTCGGGTGGGGCCTGAAATGCAGCGACGGGTGGCGGAGCGGAAATGCCGCCTGAAATTTGAGCTTCGGCGGCTAGCTCGGCTTGAGCCACGGCCTCAGTTAGGGCTGCGACCGTTTCTTCGGGCGGCACTTCTTCAAATACTGTCTCAGGTGTTTCAATCGGATCGGTTGGTTCCGTCACAATTAGCTCAATTCGCTCAGGTGGCTGAGCGATATCGGCAGGGACAAAGGCCATGAGCGGGATGAGTCCTAAATGCGTGCCTGCGGCGATGAGCAGGCCGCGCAGTAACCACTTTTAGCGATCGCGTTTTCTTTTTCATGTTGCTTTAGGCAGGTGGCGGAAAGACTCATATCAGCAAGAGGGCAAAAGTGAAAAGTGCGGTCGAAAATACATCAAACAGGATCAATTCCCATTAATATTACAGTAACGTATCTCGTTATTGGCATGAGTATTGATTTGAATTTGGCAGACTTTGCGGCACTGTGGACGGAGGCGGAGCAGCAACATGCGCCGGTAACTTCAATTGACCGCCTAGAGACGATTTACACCGTACCGCCTAAGATAGGCAATGGCTATCAGCGGGAAATGCGGCTACAGCCGGGGATAGATTTGTGCATTTTTAATCGTACTTATCGAGATGTCAGGCTGCATTTACCAGAGAGCCAGCATCTAGTGCAGTTTATGGTGAATCTGACGGGGATTATAGATAGTGGCGACTTCCTCTACCAAGATTCGGAATGGGGCTACATTGGCGGCAGCGGGATTCAGCGTCCGGTGGCTTCTTTTTTTTCGCGATCGCAGCGCAACGTAGGTGTAGACATTCACATACAGCCACAGGTTCTGATTCAGCTTTTTGGCACATCAACGGGCGAGCCACCGCCTGAGCTGAAGCCGTTATTACCGGGCGATAACCACTGGCAGCGGGTGTTTTCGCCCAAGACGACGGGGGCTATGCGGGCGGTGGTGCGGCAAATGATTGACTGTCCGTTTGTGGGGGCGACGAAGCGGCTGTATATGCAGGGTAAGGTGTTTGAGCTGATGACGCTTCAGATAGAAGGAGCGATGATTCCTGGGAGTGACGCTGCCAATAAGCCAATGGTAGATTCGCAGACTCGGGCAATGAAGCCGGATACGGTGGCGCGATTGCATCAGGCGGCGGCGATGGTGCGATCGCGTTTGGAGAATCCGCCGAGCCAAACGGAATTGGCCAGAGAAATTGGGATGTGCGAGCGATCTCTTCGGCGCGGCTTTAAGCAGCTTTTTGGCATGACGATTGTGGCCTACCTCACTCAACAGCGGCTCCAGCAGGCTGAGCAAACGCTACGGGAGGGCGACTGCACCGTTACGGAAGTGGCAAATCAGGTCGGTTATGCGCATTTGGGGCATTTTGCGGCTGCTTTTAAGAAGCATTTTGGGATTACGCCTAGTCAGTGCATGGCTAGAAAGCGGACAACGGTTGGCGTATAGCCGTTCGGATTGAGCTATATAGACTGCTTTTTCAGGAATTTTTTGGAGGGTTTGGCCGGATTGCGATCGCCTGTCCGTTTTTGGATAGACAGCGTTCAGTAGCTATCCCTATACTGCCTTAAAAGCTTATTAAGAATGGATCTTAATAGTGTGTGAGGCAGCAAAATGAAATGGATGAATTTTGGTAAACGGTTGTGGGTAGGGACTGCGAGTGTATTGCTGGCTGGCGCATTGCCGTTGGGTGCACTTGCCGAAACTGCCATAGCCGAAAAAGCAGCGACATCTGATCCGGCAACAACTGTTGTGGAATGGATAGCGCAGATGGAAGCCACGCTGGTGCAGATAACAGGCGTGCGCGTAGAAGAGACTGAAGCCGGTTTGCAAATTGTGCTGGAGACGGCGACGGGCGAGCTGATAGCGCCCGCGACGACAGTAACTGGAAATGCGCTGATAGCCGAGATCCCCAATGCAGTGCTGGCATTGTCTGACAATGCGTCTGAGCGTGATGAGTTTCAACAATTTGAACCGGCTGAGGGGATTGCCTTGGTGCAGGTGAGTGGGCTGACGGGCGACCGGGTGCGCGTCGTGATTACCGGGACAGATGCCGCACCGACCGCGCAAATCAACGTAGCAGAAACTGGACTAACGTTGAGTGTAGTGCGGGGTGTTGCTCAGTTGGGCGAGACTGACAATGCTTTGAGAATTGTGGTCACGGGTGAAGAAGATGAAGGCTACAATCCATCGGCTGCGAGTACGGCAACGCGGACAGATACCCCGTTGCGAGATATTCCTCAGTCGATTCAAGTGGTTCCTCAGCAGGTGATAGAAGATCGCGGGGTAGATACTGTGATTGAATCTGTAGAGACCGTTAGCGGTGTGGGCTATAACGGCGGATTTGCAGGCGCACCTACTGGCAGTGTCATTATTAGAGGGTTTTCTCAGTCTCAGCAGTTTCGCGATGGATTTCGAGATACCGACCGAACCGGATTAACCGGTATTGGAACTGTTGAACAAATAGAAGTGCTAAAAGGCCCTGCGTCTGTCTTATTTGGCGCTGTAGAACCCGGCGGCATTCTCAACGTGGTTACCCGCCAACCCTTGAGCGATCCTTTTTATAGCGTTTCGTTTGAGACTGGTAACCGAAACTTGTACCAGCCGAGCTTCGATCTTTCTGGGCCGTTAGACGAAGATGAAAACGTTCTTTATCGGCTCATCACCAGCTATCGCAGCTCGGATAGTTTTCAGGAGTTTGCCGATTCGCAAATTACCACTATTGCCCCTTCACTTTCTCTGAGCTTTGGAGATAGAACAGACCTAAACCTGTATTACGAATACATTGACTATTCTGCCAGTCCACCCGAAGATTACTCCGTTTTGTTCGACGATGGTAGTAGACCTGCAAGAGATTTTTACTTAGGCTACCCTAGCTTTTCATTTAGAGATTTAACCACTCAAAAGTTTGGCTATGCGCTAAACCATGAATTCAATGACGATTGGCAAGTTCGCCAAAACTTATCTGTCAATATTACTGACGCTGAAGATTCGGTGGCGTTTCCCATCGCAGTGACAGACAACCGCTTCATAGAATTAGGTGCTGATGACCGCGAGTTCGGAAGAGACAGCTTTTCTGGAAATATCGACTTAATCGGAAAATTCGATACAGGATCAGTATCGCACCAGCTACTTGCAGGTTTTGATGTGAGCTATACGGAAGACTTTTTTGCCTTTTCCTCTACTGAGAGCCTACCCAGTTTAGATATTCTTGATCCAGATTACAATGTGCCACGTCCCGACGATTTTATCCCAATTTTTAGAGATGATAACTTCTCAACGAGATATGGCATTTATCTACAAGATCAAATTGATCTGCTCGATAACTTGAAGTTTTTGATTGGTGGCCGCATAGACTGGATCTCACAGAGAACTGAAGTCCCTGACGAACCCACGCAAAGCCAGAATGATAGCGCTTTTAGTCCCCGAGTTGGGTTGGTCTATCAGCCGAGTGATACGATCTCTTTGTACACTAGCTTCAGTCAGTCTTTTGTACCTACCTTTGGGTCTAATCCTGACGGCAGCGTATTTGAACCCAGTAGGGGCACACAGTATGAAGTTGGCATCAAAACCGACATCATAGAAAATGTTCTTTCAGCCACGCTGTCAGCCTATCAAATCAACAAAACAAATATTACAACGCCCGATCCCAATGATCCTGACTTTTCTATTCAAATTGGCGAGCAAAGAAGTCGCGGCGTAGAACTAGATATAGGTGGCGAAATTTTGCCTGGGTGGAATATTACTGCGGCTTATGCCTATACAGATGCAGAGGTGACCGAGGACAATTCGGTATCTGTTGGAAATCAGTTGGTGAATGTGCCTAAAAATCAGGCGAGCTTGTGGACAACCTATGAACTGCAAGCGGGAGATTTAGAAGGGCTTGGCTTTGGGTTAGGGCTGTTTTATGTAGGCGATCGCCAGGGTGATCTAGACAATTCGTTTACACTATCCGACTATCTCCGCACCGATGCAGCGCTCTTTTATCAAAGAGATAGATTCAACGCGGCGCTCAACTTCCGTAACTTGTTTAATACAGATTATTTCCGAGCGTCTGATGGTGGTAACTTATTTCTCTTTAGAGGAGAACCCTTTACGGTTACAGCTTCGATAGGTTGGGAGTTTTAGTCATCTATGATTTATCAGTTGGGCTTTGCCATTGCTGCAATCGCGTCAAGTTTGCGGACGTTTGCGATCAATTTAATACAGTTACGCCATCACACACACCATCACAGCGTTCGATTGACTGCCTTAGCCGTGATCGCAGCTCTATTGATCGTAGCCTGCCAAAGCAGAATCGTACCCCATCAAGCATTGCAGCTAGACCCATCAACCTGCCACATGGTTGAACACTCTATGGGAGAAACTTGCGTACCTAACGATCCCGAACGGATTATCGCTTTATATACCCCTCCCCTCGCCGCTTTACTCTCTTTGGATATCAAACCTGTAGGGCTTGTTCCAGTCACAGGCGTCGCTGATGAATTTCCATCTTATTTGGAAGGCAAAGTCGAGGGCATAGAAATTGTAGGCTTTGATTATGAGCCTAATTTAGAAAAAATCATTCAGCTAAAGCCCCGATTTGATTTTGGGTTGGGATCACCATGAAAAGGCGTATCCGATGCTTTCCCAAATTGCGCCTACTTTACTGACACAACCCAACAGAGAGGCGTCCGCTTGGGATGACTGGAAAGTATACTTTCGTTTTGTAGCCGAATCCCTCGGAAAACAAGACATTGCCCAACAAGTATTAGACAAATACGATCAGCAGATTGCGCAAGTAAAAGCCACTATCGGCAATCAGTATGCGAATAAAACCATCTCTGTCACACAAGTAACTGAAGAATACGGCATTGAAACGTATACTAAAACTCTTTTTCAGGCTCGATTCTATCAGAACTCAATTTGCAACGTCCAGAATTCCAAGATGTTGTCAAACCTCGTGGTGTAATTGAGGCAATCTCATCTGAAAAACTAGAGCTGATCGATGGCGATATTTTGTTTGCTCTAAGTTTTTCAGATGCCGATCGGGAAATGCTAGATGATCTATTAAAAGAGCCGCTATGGAGAACGCTTAAAGCCGTTCAGAATAATCAGATCTATCCTGTAGACGGCTGGACTTGGGTTGTAGCGAATCCTCTAGCTGCTGAGGTTGTACTCAATGATATTCGTAATGCTCTTGCTGGTACGCCTTAATACACACCACTGGATGCAGTCTCTATGTTGAAGATAAAAACTCAGCAGACCCTTCCTCAATCAAATTCTTCAATATAAGTTCCTCGGTAAAATGATCTCGACTCCTCTCTGGCGGCTTTTGCGCTACGGCAAACCCTATCGCGCTCGAACGGGAATCGCGATCGCAGCTTCAATACTGAATACTCTGTTCGATCTCGCACCACCCTACCTCATTGGCTTGGCCGTTGACGTTGTGGTTTCGCCTCAAGTCTCTCTTTTACACCGCGCAGGTGTTTCTTCTGCTTCTGCTCAGCTCCTCGTCTTATCATTACTTACCGTCCTAATTTGGGGTCTAGAATCCCTCACTCAATACATTGCCGATCAAATCTGGCGCAACCTTGCTCAAACTCTCCAACACGAACTGCGCATTGATGCCTACAGCAATCTGCAAGCGCTTGATCTGGTCTATTTTGAAGATCGTAGTACCGGGACTCTGCTTTCTATTCTCAACGATGACGTTAACCAGCTAGAACACTTTCTCAATACCAGCACACGAGATCTCATCAGCTTTTTCACCCGAGTCATTGCCGTCAGTGCCAGCTTCATTCTGCTAGCCCCTCGCATTGCATGGCTAGCCATGCTGCCTGTTCCCTTCATTCTATGGGGTACTTTCGCCTTTCAGTCACGGCTTGCTCCTCGCTATGATGCCGTCCGCGAGCAGGCTGGATTCATCAGCGATCGCCTCACCCATAATCTCACGGGCATCGCCACGATTAAAAGCTTTACCACCGAGACTTACGAGCGCGATCGCCTCCATCAAGAAAGTGACGCCTACCGCAAAATCAATGGCCGGGCGATCGCACTCAGCGTCGCCATCCAGCCCGTCTTGCGATTTCTAATTCTGTTGGGCTTTGTCAGCACGCTGTATTTAGGAGGCAAAGAAGTACTTGTGGGTCGGCTAAGCGTCGGCACCTACGGCTTCATGGTTTTCATCGTGCAAGACTTACTGTGGCCCTTCACCGAACTCAGCGAAATCATGGATGATTATCAGCGGGCAATGGCCTCTGTTCGTCGCATTTTTGGGCTGCTAGATATGCCCATATTGATGTCTCCTCACGGCCTCAATACAACAGTCAAGCCCATTAAAGGCGCAGTCGAATTCAACGCCATTACCTTTGCCTACCGCCCCCATCATCCTATCCTGAAAAATCTCTCTTTGACCGTACCTGCTGGAACTACTATCGGCATCGTCGGTGCAACTGGCTCGGGCAAAAGCACCCTGACAAAGCTGTTGCTACGCTTCTACGACGTACAGCAAGGCCAAATTCTGATCGATGGAACTGATCTTCGAGACTTTGACCTAAAGCCTTGCGCCGTGCGATTGGCTGGGTCAGTCAGGATGTGTTCTTATTTCACGGCACTATCGCAGAAAACATCGGTTACGGCAGCTTTGAGGCGACTCATGAACAGATTATGCAAGCCGCCAAACAAGCCGCCGCCCACGCATTTATCATCCAGCTTCCTCAAGGGTATGAGACGGTTGTGGGAGAGCGGGGGCAAAAGCTTTCTGGTGGGCAAAGGCAGCGAATTGCGATCGCCCGCGCCATTCTCAAAGATCCGCCCATTCTCGTACTCGATGAAGCGACCTCAGCCGTTGATAATGAAACTGAGGCGGCTATTCAGAAGTCTTTAGCCGTGATTACTCAGGGGAGGACGACAATTGCGATCGCTCATCGCCTTTCTACCTTGCGTCATGCCGACTGTATTTATGTCATGGCACAAGGCCGAATAATCGAGCAGGGTACTCACTCTGAGCTGCTGTCTTTAGAAGGTAAATATACTCACCTCTGGCGGGTACAGTCGGGAACAAATCGGAGAGAATATACTAATTGATTCAGGCAAGCTTTAGAAAGACTCATGGCGATCGCCGCTACTGATGATAATCATTCTTATCTCTATTTACTAAATTTTACTCATTAAAGTTGACCCCACTCCTCGGGCAGCATATTGGCCTGAAGCGTAAAGCCGCCATTGCCATCCGGTGTCAGCACATAGGCCATGCCTTGCGGATCGGGGTAGATGCCAGTAGCCGCCTCAAAAATATCGTCATGCCCCACAATGACCGTATTTGTCCCGTCAGCCGGGGCTTCTGTCAGCAAGGGGGTAACATTCGCCTTCATTTCTTCTACCTGCTCATCGGTATAGTCTTCAAAGGGTAAGAAATTGAGCTTTGCATTCTTTTCATGAGTCCCAAAGGCAAGATCTGCGGTTTGCCATGCGCGGCAGTATTCGCTCGCAACCACCTTGCCGACAGGAATTTCTTTTTCGGTAAAGGCAGCACCAATATCCTCAGCCTGTTTTATTCCCACGTCGTTTAGCTTACGCTGGGTTTCGCAATCATCTAGGCTCATGCTGGGATCTGCTTGGTCGGCGTAGTCTTTTTCCGTTTGGGCGTGGCGAAAGTAAATGACATGCCCTCCTGTTTGCAGCGCACTCAGGAGTTCTGGGCCGCTCAGCTTATCCTGAAAATCAGCATTGGCCTGCTCACCCGCACTGTAATCAGTCCCTTCACCACCCTCGCCGCCTTCACCGCCCTCACCGCCTTCAGCAACCTCAACGGTATTATCGGCTTCGACTTCAGCCTCTGGCGTACTTGTCCCAGTACAAGCAGTCGTACCGACGGCTACCAGAATCCTATTGCTAAAAATAGCTCCACCGCCTTTAGTCGTTTAGTCATCATGAGTCCTTGCAGAGTAAAGTTATTATGCTATGCCAATTGAAATTGATTATCAATAGGGATAAGGGTAGATTACATTAACTGCCGCTACGTCGCAAGTAAAAAGACTAAACAAAAATAATGCTCGTCTGTAGTAGCTTCGCAGGCATCATCTTGTACAATAAATTCTCGAAGGGGAGTAGCTGCCGGATTGTCCGGCCCCGCCGAATCAACATACTGGTGATGAGCCTGGTTCGCGGGATGACGTAGCCAACTAATTCATTAGCGAGACCTTCACTAAGTTCACAGTTGACGTGAGCTTGGTGGAGGCTTGCGTTTCATCAAGTTCATGTCAGATAACATTACTATCTGAGGAATTTGAGTGCTTACTGCATTTACGGCTAGTCTTTTACTAATTACGGTTTCCGAGTTGGGTGATAAAACTTTCTTTATCGCTGCCATCTTAGCAATGCGACATTCTCGCCGATGGGTGTTCATGGGGGCGATCGCTGCTTTATCTTCGATGACCATTTTATCGGTGTTAATGGGGCAAGTTGCAGCGCTATTACCCGAATCAGCTTTGCAGTGGGCGGAAGTTAGTTTGTTTTTATGCTTTGGGTTCAAGCTGCTGTACGAAGCGAGCCAAATGCCTGCGACGATAGGGTTTACTGAAGAAAAAGAAGCGGCTGAAACAGTCGCTAGAACTGAACGAACTTTGGCTGAGAAACATCAGAAAGAAACACCTTTAGCTGTTGTAATTGAAGCGTTTGGGTTGACCTTTGTTGCAGAGTGGGGCGATCGCACCCAAATTGCCACCATCGCCCTCGCCGCCGCTAATTCCCCAATAGGTGTGGTACTTGGCGCAGTACTAGGTCATGCGATTTGCGCGGCTTTTGCAGTCTGCTGCGGTCGATGGCTCTGTGGTAAACTCTCGGAGCGAACCCTTACAGCACTAGGCGGCGGACTTTTCATCATATTTGCTCTGGTAGGATTCATTTCATAAGCCGGAGCCTATGATGCAGCCGCAGAAGATATTCAACATTCAGCTCATTGCGTTCCTAGAAAATTTTCCAAGCGTTCTAGCTTAGTAATCGCCCATCCAGTTCTTTGATTAGTCTGAAAGATATGTTTTCCCAAATACAATAATCCCACCGATATAGAAACGCATAATACCAACAAGGAAATCGTTATGCCCTTGATCCACCAGCTAGCCTTAAAGCTCTGGTTCGCCATCGAGCTTCTTATGGTCTGACTCAGGCTCCCTGTAGCTGGCGTCAAAGCCTTCATCTTTAGAGTCTTCTCGCCAAGAGGCAGGCCAATCTGGAATGACTGGGAATCCATCTTCTCCAATAGCCGCCCCAACGACACCTGCACACCAACCAATCTATTAGAGGAGAATGGACTGATACTGATGCTTGACTGCTTGTGTCTTAACTGCCTGTGAGATCGCGCCTGTTACGCCCGCTGCTTTTCTATGCACCGAGCTTAGTGAAGTGCCCGTTACGCTGTAGCAACGAGTGGCGCTGGCTGGCGGATAAAAAGGCGGTATCGACGAAACGAACCCGGTTGCTAAAATTACGCAGTCTGGATGTGTCTGAGTGCCGTCAGGCTGCAAAATGGTGGGGATTGGCTGATCTGGCAAGAATTCTCCTGCGATGAGTTTTAAGCGCTTTGCTTTGAGGGCCGCGAGCATCAGTTCGGCGCAAGGTCGAGACTGTGTGGCAAACAGCGGCTTCACCTGATTGATGAGCTGCAATACAGCAATTTGCTCAACAGCAGACAACAACTCTTTTACCTGATCGTAAAATGACATGACCGGACGCACCAGATGAGCAAAGGGATGATTTGGAGATTGGCTAGTTGTTTCTAAATAGTTGGATAGAAAGCTAGGATAGTCATCAATTTGCAACAGCGCGTCCCAACCTGGATAGGGTAGGTTGCAAGCTTGGTAACAAGCTTTTAGCTCTTTTTGTAGGAGCAATTTGGCATTGGCTGCGGTGGGCTGAAGCCGCATTTTCTCACGGGTAAACCACTGGCACTCATAAGGTTCTGTCGGCTCTACTTGAGGTAGCCGAGACTGAGCTAGGCGGCTGATTAGAGTAACCTGCTCTACATTTAGATTGTGCAGGGCGTGGAGGGCGACTTCAATCCCCGCAGGGCCAGCCCCAACTACGGTGAGCTGGCGCGGTAATTTTTGACCGTAGAGATCGCACGGATAAGCCCTAAACACGCGCCCAGCCCAACTAGAGCGTAGTTCGGCAAAGCGATGCCCTGTCGCATCGACCAGGTAGTCAACGCTTAACTTGCGAGTGTTTGTTTTAACGGTGACCTTTCGTTCCACTTGAGCAAACCCTTGCAGCGCCTCAGGGATAATTTGCAGTGCAATATGCTCCGGCAAATGTGTCCTAAGCGCCAAAAACTGGTCATGAAGATACAGCCCGTAGGCTCCCCGAGGCGTCGTACCCTGAATATCGTCGAGGGTATGCTCCGGGTGGCGCTGCTGACCCTTTTCAGGAGCAAAATCTGGATATAGCACCGCGAGCAAGGCGCGATTGGCCTGCACCCACTCAAAGTAATCAGTGCTATCGTACCGCTGAGCAACAAAGTTAAACCCACGGGCGGCGCTGTTGCCATTAAAGGTAAACAGCGAGGGCTGAACCGGGTGATAGACCTGCCCACCACCCAATAGCTGGCTTGGATCGATGCCGATACTTTTTAAGCTGGGCAAGGCGATTCTCCTGCGCAGAGGCTTTGCCATCGCGCTGCGCTGTACTCAAGTTATCTGTTTGAATCTCTCTAGGCGGCTGTAGCCAATAGATAAGCACTTCAGCCGAGGGCAGAGCGCGTAGGTTCTCGGCTAGATAGCCCAGCGTTGCAAAGCCACTGACGCCTGCACCAGCGATCGCAATCTTCACCTGAAAAACCATCACTTACTTTCCATTACTGTTTCTACGGACATTGCCCCAAACAACAAACCCCAGCAGCGCCAGGGAATGTCGATCATTTAATATTGTTGTGCTCTAGCAAAACCAGCTACAGCGCCAAAGTATGAGCATGAACCCCCAAAGGAAAGAGCACATACTCATTCCAACAGCGCCATAAATAGGCGGTTACCGCTTTCTGTCGTCCTTGAGCACTTTCAAACTCAAAAAGAGTTCTCCTCTACCCGGAATCATCTGCGCTAAAGAATGATCGCAGCCACAGCCATGCTGAAGCAGCAATCCTTGCTCAGAGGCATGAGCCTGCACCCGCATCAGCATCGCCGTCACGTTGAACCCATGCAAACAAGCATCATAAGCTCGCTTTACCCCCTGCATTTGTGGATCAAAAAACATGGGCCGAGACTCGTAAATAGAATCGCGCTCAATTGGGCATAGCAGCATCCAGTAAAAGCTCGCGGGCAGCTCGTAGCCAAAGTCATCAAATACCGCTTGGGCAAAGGCAATTACTCGCTCAGCGCCGTCTTGGGCTTTGGCGGTTTGGCGCGATTGATCAAAGTTAGGATAGGCCGTAGTCAAAAAGTCATGGCCGAAGAATGCCAAAGTCTCGTATACACCTTTGGCATAGAATGATTGAAAGCCAGATGTCTGCTGAGAGTCTTGTTGGAAGATTTCTGAACTACCGTCGGTTCCTTTGGTAAAAATAAGCGAGCTAAGGCCACCAGAAAATCAGGATCGCTGTGGCCAATATTGACTCCTCCACCTGCTATTTGCTGCCAAACTAACGGCAGGTCGTTGAGCGCCACCGCATCAACGCCGCGCAAAATAGAGCTAGCTGAAAACGCTAGTGGCAGGCTCGTATTAGGGTTCGTATTAGAAAGAGAAAGGTTAGTAGAATCAATGGCTATAGCCATAAAAACAATGTCCTAAGAGAATGTAAATGCAACTGTCGTGAAACGATTTTTTCTCAAGAGCTGGCTCAAACGTTCATAACGCTACAAGAGATCTATTTTTTAACCACTGAGCCACATCTTTGGCAAAATAGGTCAAAATCAAATCAGCGCCCGCTCGTTTTAGGCCGGTAAGCGTTTCTAAAACAGTCTTTTTCTCATCAATCCAGCCCTGCTGAGCGGCGGCTTTGATCATCGCATATTCGCCACTGACGTTGTAGGCGGCAATCGGTATGTGCGTCTGCTGTCGAATCTGATAAATGATGTCCATATAGGCAAGAGCGGGTTTTACCATAACAATATCGGCCCCTTCAGCAATATCGAGGGTGACTTCTTTGAGAGCTTCTTTGCCATTGGCCGGATCCATTTGGTAGGTCTTTTTATCACCAAATTTCGGGGCGGAACCTAGGGCATCGCGAAAGGGGCCATAGTAAGCCGAAGCATATTTGGCAGAATAGGCCAGAATGCCGACGTTGATCCAGCCTTCCGCATCGAGGGCAGCGCGAATGGCTCCCACACGACCGTCCATCATGTCGGAAGGGGCGACCAAATTAGCACCTGCTTCTGCCTGACACAGGGCTTGCTTAACGAGTACTGCGACCGTTTCATCATTGAGAATTTGACCGTCTTCTACAATGCCGTCATGACCTTCGGTGCTGTAAGGATCGAGCGCGACATCGGTAATCACAATCATGTCGGGAACGGCTTGCCGAATAGAGCGAACGGCACGAGGCACTAAGCCCTGAGGGTACCCCTGTTAAGGTGAACGTTTGTTCTTCTTTTGCTTTAGAAGCCTTGCCGTAGAGACATGGG
>JAAUPS010000138.1 GCA_012033015.1 Phormidesmis sp. RL_2_1 | reverse complement strand
AATGCTCTGCCTGAGCAAATGATGAGAGGGCTATTTTCCACCCACCCGTCCACTGCAGATCGGATTGCTAAACTGTTGGAAATTGAGCAGACCTTAGGCCCTAACAAATCCGTTTCTTTTGGCCTCTAGGCCCGTTTCCTTGATTGCTTTATGGCCCAAGTTTTCGGCGCATTTTTGATTTTTACCCTGGTTCCTCTGATCGGTGCGCTGCCTCTCACCGGTTGGATCGTCCGCCTTTTTACGGGTAAAAATCTGACCCAACTGGGGACGGGCAATACCAGTGTCTCTGCGGCTTTCTATCACGGCGGCACAGCGGTAGGTGTGCTCAGTGTGCTGGCAGAAGCAGGCAAAGGAATTGGTGCGGTGCTTCTGGCCCGCTACTTTTTTGCCAGTGATCCGGTTTGGCCCGTTCTCTCTTTGATGTTTTTGGTCATGGGCCGCTACTGGGGTTCTCAAGGGGCGGGTACCACCAACATTGCCTGGGGGTTTTTCGTCTATGATCCGATTGTTGCTGGGCTGACGTTAGTGATCAGTGGCGTTGGCTTCACCCTATTGCGACTGCGCGATCAAGGACGGTTGTTCGTGCTGGTGCTGATGCCCTTGCTAAGTGCCCTTGTGCATCCTACTGAGGGGATGCGGGTGTTGATAGTTGCTTGCCTATCGGGTCTTGTCGCTTGGATCTATCACAAAATTCCGGATGATTTGGACTTGCCTCCTACCGCTAGTGATGGAGACTCTCGCCGCATGTTTCGTTTTTTTCAAGGCGATCGCGCCCTGCCTTCCCTTGAGTATGTGCTTGATCCTGCCAAAGTCGGCGCTAAAGCGGCCACCCTCTCTCAGCTCAACGCTTGGGGCTACCCTGTCCCACCGGGCTACGTCTTGCCTGCAGGCGATGATCCTACCGCCTTAATCAACACGGTTTTTCCGGGCATCGCTAACCCTGCCGATGGCTTAAGCCATGATCGACGTGTTGTGGCTCGTTCTTCCGCTACGGATGAAGACGGCCTCGCTGCCTCTGCTGCTGGTCAATATGTTTCTATTACTGATATCACTAGCCCCGCTGCCCTAGAAAGGGCGATTACGGTTTGCCTAAACGCTTACAATGCCCCTAGTGCGGTGCGTTATCGGCGCGATCGCGGCCTCTGTGACGGTCAAATGAACGTGCTGGTTCAGCCCCACATTTGTGGTGTATTCTCCGGCGTTGCCTTCAGCCGTGATCCGGTTGCCCAGTCCGGCAATGCCGTCGTCATCGAAGCCCTACCCGGTGATGCTAGCCGGGTGGTCTCAGGGCAAATCACCCCCGAGCGCTATCAAGTCATCGTTGCCGATCGGCCAGCAGCCTCCTGGCAGCTTCCTGCGGAGATTGATCTGCCGGTCACTGGCGCTAGCCATCCTGCTCAAAAAGTTCCCACCGAGCTGATTCAGCAAGTTGCCTACCTAGCGCGCCATATTGAAGAAAGTTTCCACGGCATTCCTCAAGACATCGAATGGACATTCGACGGTGAACAGCTCTGGGTGCTGCAAAGCCGTCCCATCACCAACTTGAGCCCGATCTGGACACGCAAAATCGCCGCCGAAGTCATTCCTGGTGCCATTCGCCCCCTCACATGGTCTATCAATCGTCCGCTGACCTGCGGTGTATGGGGCGATCTGTTCACCATCGTCCTGGGCGAGCGTTCTGAAGGGATTGATTTTGCGCAAACCGCCACCCTGCATTCCGCCCATGCCTACTTCAATGCCACCTTATTAGGTGATTTATTCCGCCGTATGGGGCTGCCCCCGACAGTCTAGAGTTTTTGACTCGGGGGGCCAAATTTAGCCGTCCGCCGTTGAGCGTCACCCTGCGCAATGCCCCCGGATTGTTCAGGTTGCTGCGTCGAGAAATGCAGCTCATCAGTCAATTTGCCCAGGCCGATCAGGCGGCGTTTAGTCCGGCGCTGGCCCGCTGGCAAGCCCAACCTCTTGGAGCGCTCTCAGCAACAGCTCTTGTCGAGCAGATTGAAGCGGTTTTGGCCCTTTTGAAACAGGCCACTTACTACAGCATCCTAGCGCCGCTGAGCTTGGCCTTGCGGCAAGCGATTTTTAAGGTGGATCTCGCTAGCCTAGACAATCGCACTAGCCCAGAAATCATGGCCTTAGAAGAACTCAAAGCGATGGCCACAAGTTTGCGCGTGCTTTTGCCTGATTTGATGCCCACTGCTACCGACACCGCCTCCCTGTTTGCCACCCTGGCAGAACACCCCGAGGGCCACCACGTTTTTGAACAGCTCGACACCTTTTTAGAAAAATATGGCTACTTGAGTGAAGTCGCTACCGACATTGCTGTGCCGACTTGGCGCGAGTCTCCCCAGCCGGTGCGCGAACTGCTTGCCCAATATTTGCTCAAGGCTGATCCGAGTGAGCTATTGTCTGCTAAAGCCACGCCGGGGCGAGCCCAGAGCTGGCAAGCTCGCCAAGTACAGGCCCGATTGGATCTGAAAGGGCGTGTTGCTGAGGTTTATAACAAATTGCTCGCCATCTTAAGAAGCTGTTTTGTCGAGATTGAAAGCCGCTGGCTGATGGCAGGCCAGCTAGACGCGCAAGGCGATATCTTTTTTCTGACGTGGGAGCAGGTGCGGGCCCAGCTTTTGGCTGATGCTGCCGATGGGTCTAGTCGGGATCACCCCAATCGGCTAGCTGGCCCATTATCCCTCCGGCCCAACCTTGAGCAGGCGAAGGCCCAATGGCAGCAGCAAAGCGATCTTCGAGTGCCTACTTTGGTGTATGGCAACGCGGTGCCTATGGCGGCTGATGCCGCTACAGCCCTGGTTTCACCAGTTTCTCTGGCGGCCGCTTTACCGGCCTCGTCCGGTACTTTGCGAGGCATTGGGGCCAGCGCCGGGAAAACTGAAGGCACCATTTTGGTCCTGACAGCCCTACCTGAAGCCGCCCTCGATATGGATGGGCAAACCATTTTGGTAGTGCCTTATACAGATGCGGGTTGGTCTCCCCTGCTCGCGCGTATTGGCGGGCTCATTGCCGAAGTCGGCGGTCAACTGTCCCATGGTGCCATCATTGCGCGTGAATACGGCATTCCGGCTGTGATGGATGTAACAGATGCGACCCATCGACTCACGACCGGGCAGCGTGTTCGCATGGATGGACAGCGCGGAACTATCGAAATCTTGTAGATTGTTAAGACAGCGTCTATTCGCACGCTTTACCAAGTCGTAATGAACTCTACCCAAACTCAACTGAGTCTGCAAAGTCCTAGTCTTCAAGGTACTTTTAAAGGGGCCAATTCCCTTAAGCTCTTTTATCGATGCTGGTATCCGGTGTTGGCAGAGGATGCCGCTGGGAAATGCTTTTCAGCGGCGTTAGGCCCAGGCTCAGCGACAGTCTCTGAAACGGCATTGGCTGAAACGGCATTGGCTGAAACGGCATCGGCTGAAAGCCCGATTGCAGAAGATCTCAAAGGGCAAGCGCCGATCAAAGGCGTGCTTGCGATTGTTCACGGTTTGGGCGAACATTCTGGTCGTTACTGCGCCGTGGTGAGGGCAATGACCGCTGCAGGCTACGCGGTGTTTGCTTTTGATAATCAAGGTCACGGTAAGTCCGAAGGCCAGCGCGGCCACATTGATCGATGGAAAGATTACCGCGACAATGCCAAAGCTTTTCTGCAGCTTGTGCGTCAGCAAGAACCTACGGCACCTTTATTTTTGATGGGTCATAGCCTAGGGGGATTGATTGTATTGGACTATGTGCTGCGCAGCGATCAGTCGCCTCAGTTTAAGGCTTTGAATATTGCGGGTTTAGTCGTGAGTGCGCCGCCTATTCAGCCGACCACCGGTACCGTCAGCGCGGTTCGAATTATGATGGCGCGCTTGTTGTCAGGGCTTTTCCCGCGCCTGACGTTGAAAATGGGTTTGGATAAAAGCGGTCTTTCGCGCGATCGCCATGTGACGGCGAAAATGGCGGATGATCCATTGGTGCATCCCTATGTCACCCTGCGATGGGGCAGCGAAACCCTCGATACGATTGCATGGGTGAAAGCCCATATTGCCCAGCTCAAGCTGCCCATTTTGATCACCCACGGTGAGGCCGACCCGATTATTGCGCCAGCCGGTAGCTGCCAGCTCTTTCAACAAATCCAAACCCCCCATAAAACGCTCAACCTTTATCCTGGTAGCTACCATGAGCCCCACAATGATTTAGATGCGGATGTGGTGGTGACGGACTTGGTCAATTGGGTGAATGGTCGTTTGTAAGCTGTGAGCTAGTCGATTTGTAGAGCTAGTCGATTTGTCGGGCTCATCACTTGGGCAGAATAAAGTCTGTTACTATGGTGCCTTGGCCGCGTCACTAGTCTGCGCAAGTGCCAGAAGCGTTCTGTTCTAAGAGATCCTAATGGAATGGTCAACCGCTTCAACTCGTCCAAACACTGTTTGCTCTTAGGCTAGTTCCCGCACCTTTGGGATAGGGCAATGAGATGCTTGCTTAGGAGCACTTTTTCCAGCTTATGTCTTTTGAATCCCTTGGTCTACGGGCCGAAATTTTGCGTGCCATCTCCGATCAGGGATACACCGAACCTACCCCCATTCAGCAAAAGTCGATTCCGGTTGTCGCTCAGGGCCGCGATGTGATGGCCAGCGCTCAAACGGGCACGGGGAAAACGGCTGGTTTTACGCTGCCGCTGTTGCAGCGCCTGTGTGAAAATCTGCCGCCTCAAGATATGTCTGGGCAACATTTGGGGGGTGATGTCGATAGTCTTGGCGCGAAAAGTCCTGCTTCTAAAAGCGCTACGGCGAAAACGCGTGATAAGCCAGTTTTGCGCAAACAAGGAAGGACGGCTCAGGCGGGCCGTCGAGCTATCCGGGCGCTGATTGTGACGCCTACCCGTGAGCTAGCAGCTCAAGTGGGTGAAAGCGTGAATACCTATGGGAAGTACTTGCCGATTCGCTCGGCTGTTATTTTTGGTGGGGTCAAAATCAATCCTCAAATCTCTAAGCTCCGTCAAGGGGTAGATATTTTGGTGGCTACGCCCGGTCGTTTGCTCGATCATGTCAATCAGCAAACGGTGGATCTTGCTGAGGTGGAGGTGTTGGTGCTAGATGAAGCCGACCGGATGTTGGATATGGGTTTTATCCACGATATTCGTAAAATTTTGGCCGTTGGTCTCTGAGGAGCGGCAAACGCTGCTCTATTCGGCAACGTTTTCTGGCCCGATTAAGAAGCTAGCGGATAGCTTTTTGCGATCGCCTGAAGTAATCGAAGTGGCCCGCCGTAATTCTGCGGCTGAAACGGTTGATCAGGTGGTGTATCCGTGCGATCGCGTTCAAAAAAGCGAGCTGCTCTCTTTTATCATCGGCTCACGCAACTGGCAGCAGGTGCTTGTGTTCACCCGTACCAAACACGGTGCTAACCGGCTCACCAAGCATTTGCAAAAAGACGGTCTGACTGCCGCCGCCATTCACGGCAACAAAAGCCAAGGGGCTCGCACCCGCGCGTTGGCCGCTTTTAAAGCGGGTGAGGTGCGGGTTTTAGTGGCCACAGATATTGCTGCGCGGGGGTTAGATATTGATATGCTGCCCCATGTGGTGAATTTTGAGCTGCCCAACGTGGCTGAAGACTATGTCCACCGCATTGGTCGCACGGGCCGTGCAGGAAATGAAGGTCAGGCGGTTTCGCTGGTGTGTATCGATGAAAAGATTTGCTCAGGGGCATTGAGCGCCTGCTCAAAAAAGAGATTCCCAAAGAAATGATTCCTGGCTATGAGCCTGATCCTTCTATCCCCGCCGAGCCGATTCCCAATGGTCGCAATGATGCTGGTAGGGGTGGTCGGGGAAAATTCAGCGAGGGTGGCCGGGGCAGATCGTCATCCTCTCGCCCTAGCGGGTCAAGGTCAGCTAAGCCGATTTTGAACAAAGGCCGCTCACCGGTTCCCAAGCCTCGTAGATCTTCGAGCTAATTGGCGCTAATTGGCGCGAGCTACGGCTAGCAGCGTTCGTGTGAATGGCTATAGCGTTTCTCACTTGGCTAGAGTACAGATATTTTGGTGAAACCTTTGCAAGACAACGGGCCAAGTGAGTAGCCTGTACCGAATGCATCCGGTACAGGCTATAGCTGAACGACAGCCAAGGCTAGCCCCCCTGACGCAGCTTTTCCAGTACGCTCTGGTCTTCCATGGTGGTGGCATCACCTACGACTTCTTCGCCGCTGGCTAGGTTGCGCAAAAAGCGACGGATGATTTTGCCGGAGCGGGTTTTGGGCAGCGCGTCGGTAAATTGGATGTCGCCGGGGCGGGCGATCGCACCAATTTCTTTCACCACATGTTGCTTTAGCTCAGCCTTGAGCGCATCGCTAGGCGAGTAAGAACTTTCTAGTGTGACAAAGGCATACACATCTTCGCCTTTTAGCTCATCTTTGCGGCCCACGACCGCTGCTTCTGCCACGGATGGATGGGAGACCAAGGCCGACTCAATTTCCATCGTGCCCAAGCGATGGCCCGACACATTCAGCACGTCGTCCGTGCGACCCATGACCCAAAAGTAACCATCGGCATCTTTACGTGCCCCATCCCCGGCAAAGTACAGGTACTGGCCATCTCTAGGCGGAATATGCTCCCAGTAGGTGCGCCGGAAGCGGTCATCATCGCCGTATACCGTGCGCATCATGCTCGGCCAGGGATGTTTGATCACGAGGTAGCCGCCCTCGTTAGCCCCGACCGGATTGCCGTCGGCATCGACCACATCTGCCAAAATGCCAGGGAATGGCTTGGTGGCCGAACCGGGTTTGGTGGGGGTTGCCCCTGGCAGCGGCGTGAGCATAAAGCCGCCCGTTTCGGTTTGCCACCAGGTGTCAATAATTGGGCATTTATCGCCGCCAATCACCCTGCGATACCACATCCAAGCTTCTGGGTTAATGGGCTCACCCACGGTGCCAAGCAGGCGCAGGGAAGATAAATCGCGAGCATTAGGTTCTGTCTCGCCCATTTTCATAAAGGCGCGAATGGCCGTAGGTGCGGTGTAAAAGATGGTGACTTTATATTTTTCGACGACGTCCCAAAAGCAGCCAGGGTTAGAAGGCCGCGGTGCCCCTTCGTACATTAAGCTAGTGGCCCCGTTAGACAGGGGGCCATACACGATGTAGCTGTGACCTGTGATCCAGCCTACATCGGCGGTACACCAGTACACGTCGTCGTCTTGAATGTCAAAGGCCCACTTAAAGGTCATGTGGGTGTACAGGTTATAGCCACCCGTGGTGTGTACGACGCCTTTGGGTTTGCCTGTGGTACCGCTGGTGTAGAGAATAAAGAGCAGATCTTCACTGTCCATGGGTTCGGCAGGGCAGTCGGTGGAGGCACTTGGCTGGACGTCGTGCCACCACACATCGCGGCCCTCAGTCCAGTCTACGGCCTGCTGGGTGCGCTGCACGACAAGGACGTTGGTGACAGACGGCACGGCGTTGTTTTGCAGGGCGGTATCTACTGCGGGTTTGAGGCCCATGGGTTTGTCTTTGCGAAAGCCGCCGTCTGCGGTGATGACCACTTTGGCTTGGGCGTCGTTGAGGCGATCGCGCAAGGCTTCGGCACTAAATCCTCCAAATACCACCGTATGGGCCGCGCCAATTCGGGCACAGGCCAGCATGGCCACGGCGGCTTCTGGAATCATGGGCATGTAAAGGCCGATGCGATCGCCCTTAACCACCCCCATATCCTTGAGCACATTGGCCATTTGGCACACTTCGGCATGGAGCTGTGCGTAGGTCAGCGTACGCGAATCACCGGGCTCACCTTCCCAAATCAAAGCAGCCTTATCGCGCCGATCGGTTGACAAATGTCGGTCTAGGCAGTTGTACGAAATATTGATTTTGCCGCCGTCAAACCACTTGGCAAAGGGGGGCTGCCAGTTGAGTGTGGTATCCCATTTTTCAAACCAGTCCAACTCTTGCTCGGCCAGCTTTGCCCAAAACGCCGCCGGATCGGTCGCCGCTTCGTCATACAGCTTTTGGTAAGCAGCCATGCTGGGGATGCGAGCATTGGCAGAGAATGCCGCTGGGGGCTCAAATACCCGCTGTTCCTGCAATACTGATTCAATCGTGGAGTCTGACATAGGATGGTTCGTCTATTTAACGCAGGGTAATTAACGCAGTGTAAAAAAATATCGGGAAGAAAGATATCGGAAAGAAAAATATCGGGAAAAGATATCGGGAAAAAATATCGGGAAAAAATATCGGGAAAAAATATCGGGAAAAAATATCGGGAAAAACCTTCCAAAACCATACTGCGAAAGCTCGTAACTAACGCATCAGTGCTGCGTTCCTTAATATTATTGAGTAATGTCGCTCCTTACTCCTCCACTCCCCTATGCGAGACTTTCACTTTCCCGGTCGCTCCCCTGCTTACGGACAACAGGGCATGGCGGCTACCTCCCACGCATTAGCCACACTGACGGCAATTGACGTGCTGCGCTCAGGCGGCAATGCGGTAGATGGTGCGATCGCGCTGCAGCCGTCCTCTGTGTAGTCGAACCGCAAGCAACGGGCATTGGGGGTGACTGCTTTGCTTTGTATGCACCTGCGAAGACCAAGGGTAAAGTGGTTGCCCTCAACGGTTCGGGAAAAGCGCCAGCGGCGGCTCATTTGAGCTGGTATCTCGATCAGGGCATGAAGCACATTGGTTTGCAAAGCCCCCATGCGGTGACGGTGCCCGGTGCGGTGGCGGCTTGGTGTAAGCTGCACGCAGATTATGGCAAAACAGACTTTGCCGCGCTGCTAGCACCTGCTATTCGGCTAGCGATAGAAGGCTATACGGTGCATCCACGGGTGGCCCATGACTGGGCGCAGTTGGCCAAAAAGCTACGGGCAAGTGAAAATGCCAAGCGAATGCTGTTGGTGAAAGGTGAAGCGCCGAAAGCGGGCGATCGCCATCGGCAACCGGAACTGGGCCATACCCTGAAAATGATTGCTGAGCAAGGCCGCGATGGCTTTTACACTGGCCCGGTGGCTGAAGATATCGTCAGCTATTTGCACTCGATGGGTGGGCTTCACACCCTAGACGATTTTGCTGCCTGTGATGCTGAGTATGGGACGCCTATTTCTACCCAGTACCGAGGCTATCAGGTGGTGGAGTGCCCGCCTAATGGTCAGGGGATAACGGCGCTGATCATGTTGAATATTCTCTCGGGATTTTCGCTGACTGATTTTCCGCCGATGAGCGCCCTGCGGCTGCATTTAGAATGTGAGGCGGCAAGGTTGGCTTACGGGGTGCGCGATCGCTATATTGGCGATCCGCATCAAGCCGATATCCCGCTAGCGTTTCTGCTTTCTGAGGACTATGCCGCCGAGCTGCGCCGTAAAATCAGCCTCGATCGGGCCATGCCACCCCTAGCCGATTCAGATTTTCCCTCCCATCCAGATACGGTTTATCTCTGTGTGGTCGATGCCGAAGGCAATGCGGTGAGCTTTATTAATTCTCTGTTTCACGGTTTTGGCAGTGGGTTGGTGAGCCCCAAAACGGGGGTGGTGCTGCAAAATCGGGGGGCAGGGTTTACCTTACAAGCTCGGCATCCGAATGCGATCGCACCGCATAAACGACCGCTGCACACGATTATCCCCGGCATGTTAATGAAGGCAGATCGCGCCGTCATGCCCTTTGGTGTCATGGGCGGTCAGTATCAGCCTACTGGTCATGCCCATTTCTTGACCAACCTGTTGGACTACGGCATGGATGTGCAGAGTGCCCTGGATTTTCCGAGGGTCTTCCATGATGGCAACGCCTGCCAGGTAGAGCGCTCCGTGCCTGAGCAGATCAAGGCAGCGCTAAGCGCCATGGGGCATCAGGTGGTGACTGTAGCTTCGCCCCACGGGGGCGCTCAAGCGATTTGGATAGACGAACAAGGCACCTTGATCGGTGGTTCTGATCCTCGTAAAGATGGTTGTGCTCTTGGCTATGAGTAGGGTTAGGCCGTTAGTAGTGTGGGCCATTATGAGGTTGGGCCAGTTTATATGGACGCTAATGGACTAGATGCCATGGGCTGTAGGGAAAACGGCGGCTTAAAAATACTTAACGATAATTGCCTGACACCTAAAGAATGAAAACACTTCCGTAACAATATCTTCAGTGTCCCATAGGCTTGAACTATGCCTATTTGCTAGAGAACCGATGAGCCCATGTCTAATGAGTTCATGTCTAATGAGTTCATGTCTAATGAGTTCATGTCTAATGAGTTCATGTCTAATGAGCTTATGTCTGATGAGCCCGTGTCCAATGAGTTGATATTTAATGATCTGCCCTCAGATGAGCGGCACTCGGATGCTCTGCGCGCAAATGAATCAGGCGGCTACAATCATGCTCTGTGGCGCGAGATTGTCGAGCTAGAACCTTTAACGGCCTCTAGTCAGATGTGCCTAGCCAAGGTGATGGCGTTGATCGCCGCTCGCCGTGAGGCAAGCTGTATTTTGGCGGTGCATCGTCGTCAGCTTGTGGGTATCGCTACGCGCCAAGATTTGATAGCTGTGATTGCCCAGAGTGGCGATCAGCATGGCGACTGGCAAAAATGCGCCTTTTTCAAGTGGTGACTTGCCCGGTGATCGCCGTAACTCAGTCCGCAGTGACGGCTGTGGCCCCTTTACTAGAACAGCTCGCTTGCCACCAAATTAGCCATCTGCCTGTTGTCGATCACCACAATCGCCTGCTGGGCTTGATTCATCAATCTCGGCTACTGCATGTCTTATTGCAAGCGAGCTTGTCTAGCCCAAGCTTGTCTCAACTAGGTTCGCGATTTTTCCCACTTCAGCCCCATCAGCGAGCCCAACTTTTTCAGAAATTACGCTGCAAATTCATCAGTCGCTGCAGCTCACCGACATTTTACAAACCACCGTTAATGCAATACAGCGCCTCCTCGATGCTGATCGAGTGCTGATCTATCAAGTGTTGCCCGATGGTACCGGTAAAACCATCAGTGAGGCTGTGCTTACACCCTATCTGCCTATTTTGGGGATGCCCTTTCCCGAAGAAGTGTTTCCGCAAGCCTATCAGGCACTCTATGCTCAAGGCCGAGTGCGGGCGATCGCCGATGTCCGCGCTCCCGACTCTGGCCTATCAGACTGTTTGGTGACGTTTATCGAGCAGTGGGATATTCAATCGAAAATGATTGTGCCGATTGTACATTTGCTGACCTCCTCTGAGGCTGAATCACCCGTACACAAGCACCTATGGGGATTGTTGATTGTGCATCAATGCCGCAGCCCGCGTCAGTGGTCAGCGTTTGAACTCGATTTGATGCAGCAGTTAGCCGGTCAACTTAGCCTAGCCCTCTCCCAAGGTCAGCTCCTAGAATATTTAGAAGATCGGGTGAATTTGCGCACGGCTGAGCTAACCCAGGCCAATCTCGCTTTACAGCAAGAAATTCAAGATCGTAAACAGGTGGCTAAGGCCCTGAGTCAAAGTGAGGCCCAACTGCGGCTGATTACCAACAACTTGCCGGTGCTGATTGCCTATGTCGATCGCCATCAGCGCTACCGGTTCAATAATCAGGTTTATGAGCAGTGGTTGGGCCAATCGCCAGCGGAGATCGATGGGCAGTCGGTCAAAACCGTGATATCAACTGCTGACTATAACAAGACTCGACCCTATATAGAAATGGCTCTAGCGGGCGAGCAGGTGAGCTATGAGAGTGAGCTAGCCTTTAAAGATGGCACTGTTCACGCGGTGAGTGTGAGCTATATTCCCCATATTGAGCGAGATGAGTCGGGGGATGCACCCGGTGCTGCTCACGTGAAGGGCTTTTTTTCCCTGATGAGCGATATTAGCGATCGCAAAGCCATTGAACGGATGAAAGATGAATTGATTGCTGTCGTCAGTCACGAATTAAGAACGCCACTGACCTCCATTCATACCTCACTCAAGCTCATGGCGACGGGGCGTTTAGGCCACCTCAGCGAGGATGGGAAGCAAATGCTGGAGGTTGTCGATGAAAATACCGATCGGTTAGTGCGCTTGGTGAATAATGTACTTGATTTGCAGCGCATAGAAGCGGGCGAAGTCACTATGGATGCCCGTGAATGTGAGGTAGGTGAGCTGATTGCCGAAGCTGCTGAAGCCATGCAGTCGATTGCCCAACAGCACAATATGGTGATTAAAACCCAAGCCGTGCCGCTGTCGGTTTGGGCCGATTCGGATTACATCATTCAAGCCCTGACAAATCTGTTGGGCAATGCGATCAAATTTTCAACGCCGGGAAATGCCATTCACTTGCAGGTCTGCCCTTACATGATTAAACCGGTACTGCCTCAAAATCTCCCTCGACATGTTGCTGATAAGCTGTCTGTTGATAAGCTGTCTGTTGATAAGTGGTCTGCTGACAAGCTGTCTGCTGACAAGCTGCGGCCCTCACTTGAGCCACAGACTGCTCGCCGAAAACCTCGGGCGATGGCGCTTTTCTCTGTACAAGACGATGGCCAGGGCATTCCCACGGACAAGCTCAACAGTATTTTTGAGCGCTTTCAGCAGGTAGATTCGTCTGATTCTCGTAGAAAGGGCGGTACGGGATTGGGATTAACGATTTGTCGCAAAATTGTAGAACAGCATAGCGGCCGCATTTGGGCAGAAAGCAAAATGGGTGTAGGGAGCTGTTTTTATTTCACGATTCCGCTGTCTCCTAGCGCGACAGAACCCATTGAACAAAACCAATAACATAACACTGAATGAATTGATTAAAACCATGCCGCGACCAAAACGTATTTTGATTGTTGATGATGAAGAATCTATCCAAAAAGTGGTCAGTCTTAGCTTAAAGCTAGAGGCCAGTTGGGAGAGTATTACCGCATCTTCAGGGAAAGAAGGGATTGCCCAGGCCAAACGCCATCAACCCGACGCCATTTTATTAGATGTGATGATGCCTGAAATCGATGGCATTGCTACCTTTGAAGTACTAGATGAAAGTGTTGAGACGCGCTCTATTCCGGTTATCTTGCTCACTGCCAAAACCCAAGCGGCTGAAAAGCGACTGTTTCAAACCATGGGGGTCGCAGGTGTGATTACCAAACCGTTCACCCCATTGACGTTGGCAAGCCAAATTGCCAAGCTGCTCAATTGGACGATATAGATTGGACGATATAGACCAGTCTGTTGCAAATCCGTCTGTTGTAAATCCGCCTGTTACGGATGAGAGTGTGATAAATGAGAGTTTTGTTGGTCGATGACGATAATGCTCTAACTGCTTTGCTCAGTGAGCAACTAGCGGCCCAAAACTATGTTGTTGATCGCGTCGCTGATGGTGAAACGGGCTGGGCCTATGCGTCTACCTTTGACTATGACCTGATTATTTTAGATTGGATGCTGCCGCAGCTAGACGGTATTCGCCTTTGTCAGCGGCTACGCGAGCAAGGCTATAATGTGCCGATTTTATTGCTGAGTGCTAAAGACAATCAAACTGATAAAATTCGAGGACTAGAAGCAGGCGCAGATGACTATGTTGTCAAGCCTTTTGACATTGCTGAACTGCTGATGCGCATTCGCGCGCTGCTGCGGCGATCGCTCTCTGAGGCGGCACCGGTTTTAAGCTGGGGCGATTTGTCTTTAGATCCGCTGAGCTGTCAGGTGACCTATCAAGATAAGCCGGTTGCTTTGACTGCTAAAGAATATGCGTTGCTGGAGTTGTTTTTGCATCACAGCCATCAGGTTTTTAGTGCAACAACGCTGTTGGATCGGATTTGGTCATCTGAGGAGTTTCCCAGTGAGGCTACGGTGCGATCGCACATTCGTGGCCTGCGCCAAAAGCTCAAGGCAGTCGGGGCGGCAT